>CAZHBJ010000042.1:19128-21552 GCA_964530445.1 uncultured Ignavibacteriaceae bacterium | reverse complement strand
TTTATAAATTTTTAATAAATGTACATTAATATAGTTTTATTAAACAATGGATAAAAATATAGAACCGTTAAAATATAAGATTTTGTTTTTGGCAAGCTGGTTTCCAAACCGGACAAATAAAGTATTGGGTATATTTGTTAAGAAAAAAGCAATTGCCGTTTCCGCTAAATGTTATGTTGCGGTTCTTTTTGTTTCTCCAGATTCATCACTTAAAAATAAAAAATTTGATATTGATTACAGTTATGAAGATGGATTACCAATAATTCGTGTCTATTTTAAATTATTATCATCGGGAATATTACAAAAGATTTTTTATAATATCAGTTTTTTAATTGCTCATTATATTGGCTGGAAGATGGTTCTAAAAAAATGGGGAAGACCGGATTTAATTCATGTCAATGTAATTGATAGAGCAGGATACATTGCATTAATCTTAAAATATATCAAAAAGATAAAATATGTTATTACCGAACATTCTACTCCCGATCTTGACTATTTAAGGGGAATAACAAAACAAACAAACATTCCGTTAAAACGTTTAAAAGGTATTGTAATAAAGAACAGTGAATTCCTAAATGTGGATTCAAGTGCATCATTGGAATATTTGAAGAAAGTAGGCTTTAAAGGTAACTTCGGTGTAATCAAAAATGTTGTGGATATCAAACCGGAATATTTATCCAGAAAAAGCATAATTAAAAATGACGAGATAAAAAGAGCTGTACACATTTCAATTTTAATAGAAAGAAAAAATGTTACCGATATTATTAGAGCATTCGACCACATCTGTAATGTATTAAATAGGAAAAGTGTTGAATTTCACATAATAGGTGAAGGGAAACAAAAAAAGGAATTGGAATCTCTTGCGGAAGATTTCGGATTGCTAAATAAAAATATATTTTTTCATGGATTCGTTGAAGAAGATAAGAAACTGGAAATTTTAACTGATTCCGATTTTCATATTCTTAACAGCGATAAAGAAGGATTTTCGGTTGTAACTGCTGAGTCAATTTTATATGGGATACCTGTAATTGCTACTAAATGCGGAGGGCCAGAAGATTTTGTCCCTAAAGAAGCTGGAATCCTAATTGAAAGAAGAAATTTAAATCAACTTATTGATGCAATTAATTACATGCTAGACAATTCTCAAAATTACGATCCCACATTTCTTCAAGAATATGGTAAAAAGAATTTTAGTCCTGAAGTTATATGTGAAGAAACTTATAAAGTTTATTCACATGTATTAAGACAAAATTAATTAATAGAAATTATATCCATATATAATTAATTTTCTGCAACCCGGATTTTTTTATTCCTTTTAAATTTGATTTCAAAAAATACGCTAACCAAAAGCCCTAGTACAACTAAGCTACTTAATATAAGTGATACATATTTACTTATAACAAAACTTGTCGGTGCATATTTAAACTCAACATCATGCGTACCTTTTGGAACAACAATTCCCATAAATCCGTGATCAACCTTATAAATTTTCGTACTTTCACCGTCAATATAAGCCTTCCAGCCTGTCGGAATATATGTATCTCCGAAGAAAAGAAAGTTATTTCCGGAGGCATTTACATTCAATTTAACAAGCTCATCTCTATATTCTGTTATTTTTGAATTTGCAGTAGAATCAGGGACATCAACATTTAATTTTTCACCGTTAACAAATGCAACATTCTTAGGATCGAACTCATTCTTTTTTGCCATTTCCAGTACCTGCAAGTCAGGTTTTTGTTCAACACTATTAACAAAATAAGCTCTAGGCAACGCATTATTATTTCTATAAACTATTTCATCTTTATCTTTATAAAGTTCAACAAATCCTGGCCAGGGAAGAGGTTTTGAGGAGACCACATATTTAACATTAAGCATTCTCCATAAAGTTGGATTTACAGGTCCTACAACATCCATCATATCCTGAAATGACAGAGGTTTAATCGCAGAGTAACCAAAAAAATCTTCAACCATAAAATAAGCATTATAATTACCGTTGTTGGAACTGGCAGTTCCGAATGAACCGTCTTGCTTAATATTGATCATCCTAAACGGATTTTTATTTTTTTGAGACTTTATTACCTGGATATATTTAGGTGTGTTAAACATATGACTTGTATCAGGTTGATCAGTATATTTTTCTCCCCTTGCATCAATTCTAAGTAAATCGATTAATGTTAAAATTATTATTACTGCAACAAAAGAATCTTTACTAATTTTTTGATTTATATAATAGTATGCGGCACCAAAAGTTAAAGCAGAAAGTCCTAAGGCAAATAAAAGATCAGTGGTGAACATACCAGCCATAAAATCAGAAAGTGCCGTAAATTGCTGAGCAAGACGCGGCTGGACATTGCGAACACCTTCAGCATAATCATTTACTCTACTTATAAACCATTGAGAAATCGGACTATTGAGCAATATGGA
>CAZHBJ010000042.1:2539-19028 GCA_964530445.1 uncultured Ignavibacteriaceae bacterium | reverse complement strand
GTACAAACGGATCTTTCCAGCAAGTAAATACCGCAAATAATGCCAAGAAGAAAATCAAAACGCCCATATACATGGCAACATCAACAAAAGGCATTTGACCGAAATAAGTATTTACATGAACAGCCTGCCCCTGAGACAATGGCCCCTGATAAGTAACATCGCCAAATCCGTAAAACGAAGGGACAATAAATGTCATCATTTCTTGAGGAGAGAAAGACCAGTTAGTATGATAATTATAATAATTGGAAGAAGATTCATTTTCAATCTTTGCCGATTGTGCATTTTCAACTATACTTTTCCCACCGCGGGTAGAATAAGGTAAATATTGATAAATCTGAGTGAAATTATCAAGTTGAATTGCACTTGCAATTATACCGGCTAATATTAAAACCCCAGCAGATTTAATAATTTTTTTTGTGAAGATATTGTCTTTCTTCACCAAGCCCCTAAATATGAAATAGATATAATATATTGCAATTGCAAAAAATGTATAAAAAATTATTTGAACATGAAAACCTTGAAGCATTATTTGAAACGCAATTATTAACAGTAAAAAGTCAATAACTTTAATTTTCTTTTCAAACCTTAGCATCATTAAAAATATTAATGGAAACATACATAATGCTACAAGTTTGGTAACATGACCGATATACAAAAAAACAATAATTCCGGTACTGAATGAAGTTGCAATGGCCGTGAAAATGCTTACCAAGGTATTCTTTGTAAGATATTTCATCAGGAAAAATGAGCTTAGACCCAGCAGTATTAGATAAAAGGTATATACAGTGTAAGGGACTGAAAAAGGGCTGCTAAAAATTTGTTTTAAAGTAGTAACTCCGACCCAGATTAAATTAAACCATTTATATCCCGTACCAATTGCATAAGCTGGCATTCCGCAAAATATTAAGGGATTCCATAATGTAAAACCGTCTTTATGATATTTAAAATAATTTGTAAAACTACGGCTTGAAATAATATCACCGGACTGAAATGTTTTATTACCAAAGAAAAGCGGGTTTAAAAAGATTAGGAAGAGAATTATAATAACCAAAATTACTGCCAGCACATGATACTTTTGCGGGAGTATTTCTTCTAAGTTAAACTTTGCAATAAAGCTATCTGATTCTTTCTTCTGTGATCTGCTGCCTTTTTTAGTTTTAGCCATTTAAACACCAATTTGATTTATGGTTAATTTTATTTTCTAACAATATAATTAATCCCCGCACCGACTTTATTTTCTGAATTAAAATCTAAATACATCATTCCAAAAGTAAATAATATAGTAAGTAAATAATAAAAAGGTAAGATTATAAAAAATAATTTTGAAATATTAAGTAACTGCATTGGATATTTTATACCGAGTCTCCATGCTTTATCGCCCCAAAAACCGTAGGTGTACCTGGAACGGTAAACCGTAAATCCTAAAGGCACAAGCTTTGTTTCAAGGTCTTCAAACGAATAACCGTCTCTCGCGTGTTCACTTATAAAACTTTCGCCTTCTTCATCATGTACATCGCTGCCGCCGTAAATTGAAGGAGTATTTATTAATAAAAAACCGCCTGGTTTTAGCGCATTGTAAAAATTTTGAAATACTTTTTTATCATCCGGTATATGTTCCATAACATCAACCGAAACTATCAAATCAAATTTATTTTCATGAGTTATTTCGGTTAAATCTTCAATTCCAAATTTTACATTAGAAATCTTTCTTTCTTTAAAAAATTCTCTACAATCTTTTATCCACTGCTCTTTTACATCAATTGCAAAAATATTATTTGGCCTAAGATTCTTAGCCATAAAATATGAATACTGTCCGTAACCTGTTCCGGCATCAAATATCGAGATCTCGTCTTCGCCTAAAATTCTTCTAAGATTTTTTAACTCCCTTCTCACATACCATGAACGAAGGAACATTATATCTAATATCTTATAGAAAAAAATTCTAAAGGATGAAAATCTTTTAATTAATTTTGCAAATATATCTTTTATCGGATCGTAGTACATTATTTATAAAGACCAAAAGTTGAATAAATACCGTTTATTATTATCAATTTTAATATTCATTTAGAATAATTCCAGCATGCTTGCAATAAATTTTTCCCATGAATATTTATTAACTTCTTTTTCAATGTTGGAAACAAATAAGTTCTCTTTTTTTTCTTCATAAAACTTTTGAATCGAGTCAGCTAACTTTTTGGGATTTTCCTTCTCAACAATGAAACCCGTTTCATTTTCCTTAATAACTTCACCTAAACCCCCTACATTAGCCGCTATGACCGGTTTTCTAAAATTCATCGCAATCTGTACAATGCCGCTTTGAGTTGCATTTCGATACGGCAAAATTACACAATCCGAAGCTGAAAAGTAATATTTAACATCGGATGTGGGAATAAAATTTGTGTACATTAAAAGACTGTCTTTAATTCCTAACTTTTCTATTTGGTTAAAATATTTTTCTTTATTAGAATAAAATTCACCGGCAATAAGTAGTTTAACATTTAATTTCTCTCTTAAAATTGACATTGTTTCCAATAAGATGTCCAAACCCTTATAATCTCTAATAAAGCCGAAAAATAAAATTACTTTTTCATCTTTAATTTTTAAAAAATTTTTTGCTTCTTCTTTGCCAACTGAACTTCCGAAGTTGGAATATATGGGATGCGGAATTACTTTACTTTTTGCATTTGGATAAAGTTTGAATAAATCATCTCTAACTTTTTCAGAAAGCAAAACAAAATAATCCACCGCATTAAAAAAGTATTTGGTAAATGATATATCGGCAGGTTTTCTTTCATGCGGAATAACATTATCGCAAATGGTTAATACTTTAGTCTTTTTATTTCTCTTTGCAAATCTGGAAATTGTACCGAAGCATGGACCAAAAAAAGGCATCCAATATTTGTATATAAGAAGATCCGGGCTATCTTTTTTAATTCTTAGGCCTATTTTTATCCAGTTAAAAGGATTAATTGAATCAACACTCACTTCTGTCGGAATTTTTTCAAGTGAATTATCATCTTCCAATTGAGATTTTCCGGGGAATAAAAAGGAGGGATATTGCCTTTTAAAAGTAATTACATTCACATCATGATTTTTTTTTAATTCTTTATAAAGCAATCCGATAAAATGTGCTATACCTCCTCTTAACGGATATGCTGTGGATAGAATTGTAATCTTCATCGAACAGGTAATTCTATTTTTAAAATTTTATTGAATAATAATCTCAATTACTTAAATAAGGCAGGTTTAAATTAAAAAGCTAAATTATTATCCCTTATCTTTAACAATATACTCTTGATCATTTGAAGCATTTCTTACAAGCATTTCACCTAACAAACCTACACTAAAAAATTGAACGCCGACAATTATTAAAAGCATACCTAAAAACAGCATAGGGCGGTTACTTAGAGCTTTACCATTTATCCAATCGATGGTAAGATAAGCGTTAACAATAAATCCGACAAAAAATGAAACAGCGCCGAAAAAGCCGAAAAAATGCAAAGGACGCTTTATATATCTTGTAGAAAACATTACGGTAATCAAATCAATAAAGCCTTTAAAGAACCGGGAAATACCGAATTTTGTTTTACCATATCTTCTCGGTTGATGCTTAACCGGGATTTCTGAAATTGTATAACCTTCCCAATCCGCTAAAACAGGAATATATCTATGTAATTCTCCGTAAACCTTTATATGATCGACCACGTCTCTCCGGTAAGCTTTTAATCCGCAGTTAAAATCATGTATTTTTATTCCGCTTAAAAATCTTGTAGTATAATTAAAAAACCTTGAAGAGTATTTTTTAATAAAAGGATCGTAACGCTTTTTTTTCCATCCGGAAACAAGATCGAAACCTTCGTCTAATTTTTTTAATAAACCTAAAATTTCATTCGGATCATCTTGTAAATCCGCATCCATAGTAATTACAACATCTCCGGTTGCTTCTTTAAACCCTGTTTGAAGTGCAGCGGATTTACCGTAATTTTTCCTAAAACTTACGTATTTAAATCTTCTATCCTGCTTGCAAATATCCTTCAATACTTTTAAAGATTGGTCTGTACTGCCGTCATCAACAAAAATAACTTCATAACCGATTTCTATTTGCTTTAAGGATTTTTTAATCTCATTGGATAACGGAATCAGTGACTCTTCTTCATCAAAAAGCGGTATAACAATAGTTAATTTTTTAAATGATGTCTTTTGCTGATTAAAGGAAGGTTTGTCTTGTCTATAATATTTTCTTCTTCTGTTATAATAATAAGGTTTTCTCTGTGAAGTTTTATTGTTTAAATTTTGATTTTTTTCTTCTTTTTGCCCGCTATTAGGCTTTTCATTTTCTATTCGATTCTTTTCTTCCAACTAAGTTTCCAATATTAATAATTTATTTTTTAAAATTAACTTAATAATTAGTTAAAAACAATTTAAATTACACTTCGTTTAAGATGACTTAATACCTTTGAAAAACGCTTTAATGATGCTTTAAAGCACCATTTCTTCCAAATGCCGGTATATATAACCTATTGACTTTATTTCTATCAAATCAATCTTGACTTTTTTGTATAGATTATTTACGTTTGAAATGCTTTTGAAACAAATAGTTTTATAAAATAAAGGGAACGGTTACAGATTAGGAGTTGAAATGAGTACGACCGAAGTAAATACAATAGAAGAACTTACGAATAAAGAATATAAATACGGTTTTGTAAGTGATATAGAAGCTGAAAGTCTTCCGAAAGGCTTGAATGAAGATATAATAAAGCAGCTTTCTGCAATTAAAAAAGAACCTGAATTCATGCTGGAATGGAGATTAAAATCATATAAGCACTGGCTTACTATGAAAGAGCCGGACTGGGCTAATATTCATTACACAAAAATTGATTACCAGGATATTTCATACTATTCGGCACCCAAAAAGAAACCGTTGAAAAAAAGCCTGGATGAGGTTGATCCGGAATTACTAAAAACATACGAAAAGCTTGGGATTTCGTTAGATGAACAAAAGATGCTGGCCGGTGTAGCTGTTGATGCTGTTTTCGATAGTGTATCTGTTGCAACTACTTTTAAAGAGAAACTCGGAGAACTGGGTATCATTTTCTGCTCAATGTCGGAAGCTATTCAAAATCATCCCGATTTAGTTAAACAGTATTTAGGCAGTGTGGTTCCACATACTGATAATTTTTTTGCATCATTAAATTCAGCTGTATTTAGCGACGGTTCTTTCGTGTATATACCAAAAGGAGTCCGCTGCCCGATGGAACTTTCAACTTATTTTAGAATTAACGCGGCAAATACAGGTCAGTTTGAGAGAACTTTAATTATAGCCGACGAAGGTGCTTATGTAAGTTACCTTGAAGGCTGTACCGCACCGATGAGAGATGAAAATCAACTCCACGCTGCAGTTGTTGAATTGGTTGCGCTGGATAATGCAACAATTAAATATTCTACCGTACAAAATTGGTACCCCGGAGATAAAGACGGAAAAGGCGGTATTTATAATTTCGTTACAAAAAGAGGCGCCTGCCGCGGTGTTAATTCAAAAATTTCTTGGACTCAAGTTGAAACCGGTTCTGCTATCACATGGAAATATCCAAGCTGCCTGCTTATTGGAGATAATTCTACAGGAGAATTTTATTCCGTTGCAGTTACAAATAATTATCAGCAGGCAGATACCGGCACAAAAATGATTCACATGGGAAAGAATACAAAAAGCACCATTATCTCTAAAGGAATTTCAGCCGGTAAAAGCAATAATAGTTATAGAGGACAGGTAAAAATTATTAAACGCGCTGATAATGCAAGAAATTTTTCCCAGTGCGATTCGCTTTTAATAGGCGATAAATGCGGCGCACATACATTCCCTTATTTGGATATAAATAATCCATCTGCACAAATAGAGCATGAAGCTACAACTTCTAAAATAGGTGAAGACCAAATTTTCTATTTAAATCAGAGAGGAATTTCTACCGAGGATGCAATCGGTTTAATTGTTAACGGTTATTGTAAAGAGGTATTCAAGGAACTTCCAATGGAATTTGCCGTTGAAGCACAAAAGCTTTTAAGCATAAGCCTTGAAGGGAGTGTGGGTTAAAGGCCTGATGAAACCTTCTGATCGAAATAACAAGGTGGGTTTCGACAGAAGGTAAAGGTCTTTAGTAAAAAATATCTTTTGGAGTTTTATTAAATAAAAGTATTGAAAAATTAAAGAGGCTAATTAATGTTAGAAATAAAAAATCTACATGCTAATATAGAAGGTAAGGAAATATTAAAAGGTATAAATTTAAAAGTTAATGCCGGTGAGGTTCATGCAATAATGGGACCCAACGGAGGCGGTAAAAGTACTTTGGCTCAAGTTTTAGCCGGTCGTGAGGAATATGAAGTTACTAAGGGAGAAGTTTCATTTCAGGGTAAAGATTTATTGACGCTTTCACCAGAAGACAGAGCCCGGGAAGGAATATTTTTAGCGTTTCAATATCCGATTGAAATTCCGGGCGTGAGCAATACAAATCTTTTAAAAACTGCTCTAAATGAAATAAGAAAATACCGTGGTCAGGAAGAATTTGATGCAATGGAATTTCTTACCTTACTAAAAAAGAGAATGAAATTGGTTGAAATGGATCAGTCCCTACTGAGCCGTTCGGTTAATGAAGGATTTTCCGGCGGAGAAAAGAAAAGAAATGAAATTCTGCAGATGGCGGTATTGGAACCGGTTTTATCTATTCTGGATGAAACTGATTCCGGGCTTGATATTGATGCATTAAGAATTGTAGCAAACGGAGTTAATAAATTAAAATCGAAAGAGCGAGCAACTATTGTTGTTACTCACTACCAGAGACTTTTAAACTATATTGTTCCCGATTTTGTTCACGTTCTTTATAACGGCAAAATAGTAAAATCAGGCGGAAAGGAATTGGCATTGGAACTGGAAGAAAAAGGATATGACTGGTTAAAAGATCAGCAAGAGTTGGTTACAAATTGATAGTGTTAAAATATTGTTTAATATAATATTGAGAAAATTACTGACGGAGAAATTTATTTAATGAGTAACAAAACAGAAATAAAAAATTGGTATTTATCCCGGTTTAAAGATTTTGAAAACAGCCTAAATGGTGAAAGTGCAAAACCGATTCACAAGTTACGTAAAGAAGCTATAGAAAATTTTTCTTTGCTCAACTTCCCTACTACTCATGATGAGGATTGGAAATATACAAGTATTGCACCATTATTGAGCCATAACTTTAAACCTTCGGATGGCATATCTCATCTTGATGAAAATAAGATTAAAAAATTCTTACAATATAAGTTCACTACGAATGTTTTAATTTTTGTAAACGGTAAATTCGTAAAGAGGTTATCAAAGACAAAAAACTTACCGCAAGGTGTAATCGCCGACAATATGGCTTCTGCAATAAGCAGCAACTCTCCCGTTATTAAAGAACATTTTAATAAATATGCAAATAATAAGGAGCAAATTTTTACCGCATTAAGCACTGCATTTACAACAGACGGTGCTTTCATTTTTGTCCCCGACGGTAAAATTGTCGAAGAACCGATTCACATTTTATTTATCACGGATTCGAAGGGTGAAAAAATTCTTACTCAGCCGAGAAATCTTTTGGTTGCAGGAAAGAATTCTCAAGTTTCCATTATCGAACATTATGCATCAACTAACGACGATATATACTTTACTAATGTAATTACCGAAATAGCTGCCGGAGAAGATTCGGTTATAGATATAGTAAAACTACAGGAAGAAAGCATAAATTCATTTCATATATGCAGAGTAGAGGTTAACCAGGAACGCGGAAGTAATTTTACTTCACATTCAATTTCCTTAGGAGGAGAGATTGCTAGAAATGATATAAATGCCCGCTTTAATGATCAAGGAAGCGAATGTACATTAAACGGACTATATCTTCTTAAAGGTAAACAGCTTTATGATTCTCACACGATGATTGATCATGCAAAGCCGTACTGCAACAGTCATGAACATTACAAAGGAATTCTCGACGATAAATCGAGAGGAGTTTTCAACGGAAAAGTTTTAGTTAGGCAGGATGCGCAGAAGACAAATGCATTCCAGGAGAATAAAAATATTATTTTATCCGATGATGCACTCGTTAATACAAAACCTCAATTGGAAATTTTTGCCGATGATGTAAAGTGCAGTCATGGTGCAACGGTAGGGCAGCTTGATAATGATTCGTTATTCTACTTAAAATCCAGGGGAATCGGCAAAGAAAAAGCACTTTCAATTTTAATACATGCCTTCGCAAGCGATATTATAAAATCAATTAAAGCTGAAACCGTAAAAAATTATCTGGAAAATATTTTAGAAAAAACTTTTAACAAAGAAAGTTCGAGGAATTAATCGTGAGTCTTAATGTAGAAACCCAAGCAGGTAATGAAGTAAAGATTTTTGAAGTAGAAAAAATCAGAAAAGATTTTCCGATTTTAAAATCTTTAGTACACGGGAAGCCCTTATGCTATTTGGATAATGCGGCTACTACTCAAAAGCCGCAAATTGTAATTGATTCATTGGTAGGATATTATAATTCTATGAATGCGAATGTTCACAGAGGTGTCCATCATTTAAGCGAAGTTTCTACTAAGGCATTTGAAGATGCACGGTTAAAAGTTAAAAATTTTATAAACGCCTCAAGTGAAAAAGAAATAATATTTACAAGAGGAACTACAGAATCAATAAATCTTGTTGCTAATTCATTTGCTAAAAGTCGTTTCAGCGATGGAGACGAAGTTATTATTACCGGGATGGAACATCACTCCAATATCGTCCCCTGGCAATTAATTCAGAAGATAAAAAATGTAAAATTAAGAACAATTAAAGTTGATGATAACGGAGAATTGATTCTAGATAATTTCGAAGAAATGATTAATGAAAAAACGAAGCTTGTATCTGTCGTTTATGTTTCAAATTCGTTAGGCACGATTAACCCGGTTGAGAAAATAATTTCAATAGCTCATAAACATAATGTGCCGGTTTTATTAGATGGTGCTCAGGCAATTCAACATCTTAAAATTGATGTACAAAAACTCGATTGTGATTTCTTTGCCTTTTCAGGGCATAAAATTTACGGACCCACAGGAATAGGCATTTTATACGGTAAAGAAAAGCTCTTGGATGAGATGCCCCCGTTTTTAGGCGGCGGGGATATGATATCGAAAGTAACTTTTGACGGTACGACTTATAACGAACTGCCTTATAAATTTGAAGCAGGGACATCAAACATTGCAGATGCAATCGGTTTAGGTACCGCTTTAGATTTTGTTTCAAACATCGGGATTGATGCAATTTCAAAACATGAAAATGAAATCCTGGAATATGCAACCCAAAAACTGCTCGAAGTTCCGGGATTAAGAATTATAGGCAATGCAAAAAACAAAAGCAGCGTAATTTCTTTTGTATTTGAAAGTATTCACCCGCATGATGTTGGTACGTTTTTGGATTTTGAAGGAGTAGCAATAAGAACAGGACATCATTGCACACAGCCCTTAATGGACCGCTTTTGTGTTCCGGCTACTTCAAGAGCGTCTTTTGCATTATATAATACAAAAGAAGAAACAGATATTTTAGTTAAATCGTTAAAGAAAATTATTGATGTTTTTAATTAACCGGAGACTTACAAGAAATGGATGCTGAATTAAGAGAATTGTATCAGCAGGTGATTTTAGATCATAACAAAAGTCCCAGAAATTTTAAAAAACTGGAGAATGCAAATCATACTGCCGAGGGTCATAACCCTTTGTGCGGTGATAGAATAGATATTTATTTGGATGTGGAAGACGGAATTGTAAAGGACGTTAGCTTTTTAGGTTCCGGCTGTGCAATTTCCAAAGCATCGGCATCTTTAATGAGTACCATTATAAAAGGTAAAACTATAGAAGAAGCTAAAAATATATTTGAAAGATTTCATGACCTGGTGACCGGTAATTTAAATAATGAAGAAGAAATTGAAGAATTAGGAAAACTTGCTGTTTTTGCGGGAGTAAAGGATTTTCCCGTAAGAGTAAAATGCGCAAGCCTTGCCTGGCATACAATGATTTCAGCATTAAATAAAGAAGAAAAAATAGTGTCAACCGAAGAAAAGTAGTGTATTAAAGGTATGATCTCAATGGAAACATTAAATAAACAAGAACTTGAAGAGAAAATAATACAAGCACTAAAAACTTGTTATGATCCTGAAATTCCGGTTGATATTTTTGAACTGGGATTGATTTATGAAATTAGAATTGATAATGATGCAAATGTAAATATAAAAATGACTTTAACTTCCCCTGCCTGCCCGGTTGCAGGCTCACTGCCGTCCGATGTAAACGCCAAAACAGCAGCTGTTCCGGGAGTTAAAAGCGTAAATATAGAACTAGTATGGAATCCCCCTTGGGATCGAGACATGATGTCCGAAGTTGCAAAAGTTGAACTCGGGATGCTGTAGAAAGTTCATGTTCAAGAGTAAGTTTAAGAAGTTTTAAGTTGCTTGAACTAATACGAAATTAAAGTTTATAGAAAGAAAGATAATTCTGCAATAGAACAAAACATAAAATAATCTATAATAGACAGGAGATATATATGTTCAATATAATTTCGCGTCCGCCAATTTATGATCAGGACGCAGTTCAGCCGATGCGCGACGAATTAATAGCTGTGGGACTTAGTGAATTAAAAACACCGGAAGATGTAGATAAAGCTATAAATGTTAACGATGACAAAACTGTTTTGGTAATGATAAATTCAGTTTGCGGTTGTGCTGCAGGCAGTGCCAGGCCCGGAGTTTCCCTTGCATTACAGCATCCGGTTATTCCAGATAAACTTTATACAGGGTTTGCCGGTCAGGAAAGAGATGCGGTTGAAAAAATCAGACAATATATCGGAGACTTTCCGCCGTCTTCACCCAGCATTGCATTGTTTAAAAACGGAAAGCTAATATATTTTATGCAGAGATATGAAATTGAAGGTCAAAATGCAGAATACATTGCAGGAGAATTAAAATCAGTTTTTGATGAAGTATGTACTGCAAAAGGACCGTCAATTAGCCCGGAACAATTTGCTCAAGTACTTTATGCAAAATCATGCGGTTCAAAAATTCCGTTATTTAAAGGATAATTAGTTTTACCGGCAATCATTAAAAAGGTTGCCGGTTCTAAAAAATATAGCAGGTATGTTTTAATGAAATTTAACACCCAAGAGGAATATGGATTAAGATGTTTATTGAGGATAGGAATGTCCAAATCTCCGAACGGATTAACGATTCCTGAAATAAGCCAGATGGAAGGTCTTTCTACGGCAAATGTAGGAAAGATTCTTCGCGCACTAAGATTGGGCGGTTTTATAGAAAGTACGCGAGGACAAACCGGCGGATATAAACTAGCCCGGCCCAAAAAAGAAATTAACATAGGTGATGTCCTGTCGGTTTTAGGAGGCAGACTTTTCGAAGACGGTTTTTGCGATATTCATTCAGGCACAGAGATAATTTGTACACACTCCATTGATTGTTCCATTCGTTCACTTTGGAGAACAATTCAATCATTGCTCGATAATGTACTCGAAAAAATAACCCTTCAAGATCTTATTGGAACCGAGGAACAAGTAATTAATATTGTTACGAATTTTGCGGAAGATGCTGAAAAACCTTTTACAAATAATTAGTTCTAATTTATTTCTATTTCTTCCTTTTCTTTCTTGATTTCTTTTTCAATTGCTTAGTTGTGTCTTCGCGCGTTTCTCTTTTTACTTTTAAGTAACCTTCTTTTTTTAATGATTTAAAAGATCGATAGATAGTTATTTTTACCTCCGTTGAATTACAATAGCCGGTAGACAATATTTTTATCCCGTCTATTTCCTTTATAATTTGAACTGTGGAATACAATTTATCTTTATCTATAAGATCATGTTTTACTCTTGTCTTGTTTTCCGGAATATTAGTTAACGACCAATAGATACCTTTTTTTGCATTCATATAAGCGATATCGATACCGTCGTCGATTTTTGTTTGAGAAAATGATTGGAAGGAAAACAAAAGTAAAATAAAAAATAGAATAGTCTTCATATTTTTCCCCGTTTTATTAGAAATTATTTGACTAAATATAAAACTTTTTTTGAAAAATTTTAAAATTTAAATACAAATTTTTCTATAAAATTTTAATCTACAATTTATACTATACATAAATCATCATATTAAAAATAAACTTTGGCTTATAACATTAATAACAAGCAACACAAATAAATTGGTCTAAAAAAATTCTAGGAATAAATTCAATTTTGATTTGAGCATTATCAATGGCTATTTTTGTACTTGATAATAATTTCTATATTACTTTCTATGAAAAATTCGGAGAAAAATAATGATTTATAAATTAGTCCTGCTTAGACATGGTGAAAGCACATGGAATAAAGAAAACCGCTTTACCGGCTGGACGGATGTCGATCTTTCAGAACAAGGATTAAACGAAGCCAAAAATGCCGGGAAAGTTTTAAAAGATGAAGGTTACGTTTTTGATATTGCTTTCACGTCGGTTTTAAAAAGAGCCATAAGAACTCTTTGGATGACTCTTGACGAATTAGATTTAATGTGGATCCCTGTTGAGCGGTCATGGCGTTTAAATGAGAGACATTACGGTGCATTGCAGGGATTAAATAAAGCTGAAACCGCGGTTAAATACGGCGAAGAACAAGTTCATATCTGGCGTAGAAGCTATGACACACAACCTCCGGCTTTAGAAAAATCAGATCCCAGATTTCCCGGTAATGATGCTCGTTATAAAAATTTAAGAGAGAATGAACTTCCGTTTACCGAATGCTTAAAAGATACCGTAAACAGATTTGTTCCTTACTGGGAACAGCGGGTTGCACCAATTGTAAAAACCGGACAAAGAGTAATAATTGCCGCTCATGGTAATAGTTTAAGAGCATTGGTAAAATATCTCGATAAAATTCCAGACGAAGAAATTGTCGGTTTAAATATTCCTACCGGGACACCTTTGGTTTATGAATTGGACGAAGAATTAAAGCCAATAAAACATTATTATCTCGGAAACCAGGAAGAAATAGAAAAGAAAGCCAAAGCAGTTGCAAATCAAGGGAAAGCAAAATAGCTTATTTTTTGCAGTGTGAAAATATTTCTACTATTTTCATGCTGCGTTTCTTTAAATTTAGCCTTGATTTTCAATATCATTTTCTCAATCTTTTCAAAGGTTTTTCTAATAAAAAATAACGGGACCTTTCATTAATGCTGAAAAAATTTTTCCTTATATCCGCTGCGGCCTTACTATTCTTACCAAATATAAAAGCACAAACTGTTTTCGGAAAATATGCAGGTGAATTTTTATCCATTGGTGTGGGCGGACGTCCAATGGGAATGGGAGGCGCATATGTTGCAGTTGCTAATGATGTTACTGCGGGCTATTATAATCCTGCCGGGTTAGGGCAAATAAACTATCCCGAAATTTCTCTTATGCATACCGAACAGTTCGGAAGTCTTGTTAATTACGATTATGCCGGAGTAGCTATTCCCTACAAAAAGGATATGAGCTTTGCCATAAGTATTATGAGGCTTGGAGTTGACGGCATTCCCGATACACGTAATGCTTTGGTTGATCAGAATACCGGACAAATAATTACCGACATAAATCTTCCATCTGCAAGACTTGACTACAGCAAAATCACAGAATTCAGCGATCAGGATTGGGCATTTTATTTTTCATTTGCTAAACGTTATTCCGAAAAATTATTTTACGGTGCAAGTGTTAAATTAATTTACAGAACTATTGCAAATTATAACGCATATGGCATCGGCTTTGATGTCGGCGGCTGGTACACACCATTTAAAAACTTTTCTTTAGGAGCAAACCTTCAGGATATTACCACTACTCTTGTAGCTTGGAGTACCGGGAGAAATGAGTTAATAGCACCAACCGCAAAAGTCGGGGCAGCTTATCATTTCAGCTTTTTAGGGGGAACTATTACTCCCGCTATGGATTTTAATGTAAGATTTGAAGGCAGAAAGTTTGCTGCAGAAGCATATGTCGGCCCGATAAGCGTTGATATGCTTGCAGGATTTGAATATAACTTTAAAAATATTTTTATGATTAGAGGCGGCTATAATGACGTAAAAGAGTTTACAATCGGAGCCGGAATTAAGCTTCCTAAATTAAATATAGATTATTCATTCGCAAGGTTTAGCCAATCGGCCTTGGATAGACTGCCCGACACTCACAGAATATCATTAATCCTTACACTTGAGGAACCAAAATTTTTAAGAGATAAGAACTAAAAAAATTTTAATAAGTTTACTTTTCTTTCCCTTTAATCAATTCAAGAAGTGTATTTAACAATACTTTATTCTCAACAGGCTTTGTTAAAAACACATCAACTCCTGCATTAAATGCGTTTTCCCTGTCCTTTTTAAATGCATGCGCAGAAAGGCAAACAACCGGTATGTTTTCATATCCGGTCATTTTTTTTACTTCACTGGTAAGTTCCAAACCGTTTTTATTTCCCTTTAATGAAATATCCATTAAGATCAAATCAAACTTTGTTTTTTTAAGATGATCATAAAAAGATTCGGCGGAATCGCAAATCTGAACATCAAAGTTTCTTTTTAAAAACATCTCCAGAAATTTTTGATTTTCAAAATCATCTTCGGTAACTAATATTTTTGGCTTTTCACCTTTACCTATTTCAGGCATTTAATATCTCCCACCATATCACATAAAGAATTTTTCAAATCTAACATGTTTTTAGCATAAACAAAATAGCTCTTTTACAATCCTTTAATAAATTTTACAGACTTATTTTTTAATTTTTAACTAATTAGAAATACAAATTGATTTTCATTTCAATTAAACGCTTTTTCTTATAATAATTATATAAACAATGTATAATTTACTAAAATATTTTGTTTCTTTCGACGCTTAAGCAAGGGATAAAGGCTTAAATAATATCGAATTAATCCATTTTTGATTATGAAAAGGAAAGATCTATTCTGATTTATAAAGAGGGGGCTTTTTTTTATAACTACCGAATGATTTGCTAATTAATAGTTTCGTAGGTTTTTTGTTCTGATTTAGAATTAATAAATGAATTGATCGAATGAAGTAATATATCGTTTCTTACCGGTTTTGTTAGAAACATATCAATACATGTTTCATAGGCGTTTTTTCTGTCGGTGTTAAAAATATGGCTGGAGAGGCAGATAACTGGAATATTTTTAAATTCCTCTATACTCTTAATTTTTTTTGTGAGCATTAATCCGGTGTTCCCTTCTCTAAGTGAAATATCAAGAAGTATAAGGTCAAATCTTTTATTTTTTACTAACTCTAAAAAGGTAATACCGGAATGGCATAATTCTATTTCAAATTCTTTACTTAAAAATAGTTTTAAAAATTTTTGAGTATCGTTATCATCTTCAACAACTAGTATTTTAGATTTGATCATTGGAATTCTATTTTTTATAAAATAACTCAGGAACCATTGAAAAGTAAACTGCTCAATGGTTCCCTTATCCCTGTCCTGACCCTGCCCTGGGACTAAAAAACTAAAGCAAATATAATTATTGAAGTGTTAATATGAATCAGTAATAATACGTAATTTTAACTAATCAATATTCCTGTACGCCCCTAATCATTTTCCGTAGGAATATTAAATAAATGAGCTAAAATGGGACAAAATACTCATTTTCCCCGTATATTTGATTTAGGTAAGAATATTTGCACTAAAATATTTGTAATGGAATTATACAAGCATGAAAAAATATTCTGTAAAAACTTTTAACACTCTATTTAATACTGTTTTCAAAAGCATATTTTGCTAATGCAGTGGTAGTTTTAATATTTAATTTTTGCATAAGATTTGTTTTATGAGTGTCGACTGTTCTTGCACTTATTTCCAGTCTTTCAGCTATCTCTTGATTTGAAAGGCCGTTTGCAATAAGGTGAAGGACTTCTTTTTCTCTTTTTGTAAGAGAAATATTCCTTCTTTTGTCATTAATATTATCATCCGTTGTTTTTTGAAGTAGGCTTTCAATCATTATTTCCGAAATACTTTTCCCGTAATATTTTTTCCCCTCTGCAACCTTATTTATTGCTTTGATCAATTCATCTTTACCAACATCTTTATAAAGGATACCCGAAGCACCTTGTTTTAACAACGGGAATATGTATTCTTTGTTTTCATGAATAGTAAGAATAAGGATATTAATTAAAGGATTAATTTCTTTTATTTGAACTGTAGTTTGAATTCCCGACTCTCCCTGTTTAGAAATATTCATTAAAACGACGTCCGGTTTTAGCCGCTTAGCTTTTTCTAAGGCAGTTTTTCCGTCTTCCGATTCGCCAACGATAACAAAATTATTTACGTCTTTAAGCAAACAGATTATCCCTAATCTTATCAGTAAATAATCATCTACTATTAAAATTTTTATTCTTTTCATTTGCTATTTCGTCGGTAATTCAGCAGTTATCACAATTCCCATGTCGG
>CAZHBJ010000042.1:0-2439 GCA_964530445.1 uncultured Ignavibacteriaceae bacterium | reverse complement strand
CGGGATCGGAAATTACTTTGGCAATAGAAAAATCCCATTCCATAATGTTACATCAATTTCCCGGGAGTTCCTGAATTAATGGCACTTTTCCGGCTAAAGTTTTATAAAACTAAAACTTACATAATTAATTATACGAATTTTTGTACAGAAAATATTATTTTTAAGCAAAAATTAATTTATAATTTTTTTAATGATTAGAATTTATGTTTAATGAATTTCATCAATTCGGAAGAATATTAATTTTTATAGGATTATTTATTCTTATCTTGGGAGTGCTTTTTCTATTCGGAGATAAGATACCGTTTTTAGGGAAACTGCCGGGAGATATTTATATAAAGAAAAAGAATTTTACATTTTACTTTCCAATTGTTACTTCAATTATTATAAGTTTGATTATCAGCCTAATCTTATATCTGCTGCAAAAGAAATAAATATTTATTTCTAAGATTTATTTAAAAGCTTATTAATTTCACTAACGTATGTTTCTTTCGGCGTTAAACCGACATGGTGATTTACGATTTTTCCATTTTTATTAATAACAAATGAATTCGGTATTGCCTCAACATTACCATACTCCTCCACTACTTTCTGGTTTGCATAAACAACCGGATAATTTATTCCTTCATTTTTAATAAACGGAATAACATCTTTTTTTGTATCCGTATCCAGGGATATGCCTATAACAGCAACCTTATTTTTATATTCTTTTTGAATCTTAATTAAATCCGGTATACCTCTTCTGCAAGGCGGGCACCAGGTTGCCCAAAAATCAATTATAACAATTTTACCTCTATAATCTTCTAATCTAATCTTTTTCCCTTTTGTATCCAGAAGCGCAAAACCAGGCGCCTGTTGATTTGTAAAAGAATAGTTTTCGTCTGAAGAATTGGAATAAGAATTTGTTGTTGATTGAGGAGCATCATTTTCCGATTTGACTTTATTAGAAGTGTTTCTGTTGCATCCGTAAATAATCAAAGGGATTAATAAAACAGCAGTAATTAAAATATATTTTCTCATCTTATTTCCTTTTTAATTTTTGTCATGCACATGCGTATTCATTTGCAGCCTGGGGTCAATCGTCGTATCCGGTTGTTTTGCAGTTTCCGGGTTATAGCTTGGCGGATACGGACCATGCGGCGAAACAGAACGCGTATTATTAATAATAAAAAATATTAAAAGTATAAGTAAAACAACAATTGTCCAGAATGTATTTTTATATTTCGGATTTATTAAATGTTTCTTTTCAACCTGCTTTTTACCGATTTGTCTTTCCCTCGGTTTGGATCTCTTTTGTGCCATTGTTATATCAATTTTTAATTGAAAAAGATTTACTAAAATAATAAAAACTATGCAAATTTCAGGTGAGTTATTCCAAATTATGATATACAATACTAAAAAATTTCAAGCTGCTTATTCTTTAATTTTCCAAATAAATTAAGATTCATATCCATTCTTTTTTCATTAAGATGATATTTTTTACAGCTTAATTGGAATAAAGTATTAATTGTATCGGCTAATTTCCCCTCGCCTCTGAACCGTTTACCGAATTCATTTTCATTTAATTTGCCGCCATGCACTTCCCGAATTTTGTTTAATATTTTTGATGATCTGTCCGGGAACTCTCTTAAAACCCATTCGATAAAAATATCTTTAACCGAATAAGGCAGCCTTATCATAGAGTGCCTTGCAAATACTCCTCCGCGTTTATGTACTTCTTTCAGAATAACGGGAATTTCTTCATCGTTTAATCCCGGAATTACCGGAGCCAAATTAACACCCGACGGTATATTATTCTTTGATAATTCTTCAATGGTTCTTAATCTTCTTTCCGGAGTTGAAGTTCTCGGTTCCATTGTACTTGTTATTTTTTTATCCAAAGTTGTAATGCTAATTAACACCGATACTAAATTCAATTGTGCCAGTTCAGTAAGGATATCGATATCCCTTTCAATTAGAGAATTTTTTGTAACTATCGAAACAGGATTTTTATAATCCAAACATACTTGCAATGCTTTCCGTGTTATGCCAAGTTTTTTTTCGACCGGTTGATAACAATCAGTGTTGCCGGAAAACATTATAACATCGGGCTTGTATGATTTTTTCTTAAATTCATGTTCAAGCAGTTCGGCGGCGTTTTCCTTAATAACTATTTTTGTTTCAAAATCAATTCCTGAAGAAAAGCCTAAGTATTCATGTGTAGGACGTGCATAACAGTAAACACAGCCGTGCTCGCACCCGCGATAAGGATTTAATGAGTAATTAAAATCCAAATCATAACTGTCGTTTTTAGCTATAACCGATCTTGAATCATATTTATAAAAGGTTGTGTTTACTTTCTTTATTTTACCTTCATCACGGCCGAAATATTCTTGATCATCTTCCGGTTCTTCAATATGCAGCTTATCAAATCTATTTTTAGGATTTAATTGAGCCCCGCGG
>CAZHBJ010000041.1:0-21646 GCA_964530445.1 uncultured Ignavibacteriaceae bacterium | reverse complement strand
GTTCTTTGAACAACACCTCGGTATATAATTTATCATGCAGTTTAATAATATCGCTGTTGCCTTCATCAGGAGTAAAAAATACATCTATGCCCTCACTAAAAGAATCTTTTACAATAGTTGCGGTACGAATTGCGAACTTAAGTTGATTTGAACTCTCTACAACTTTTGAAACATGTGCGGTTACTGCTTTAAGGTTATAATTAAATACCGGGAAGACAATAGTAAAATGAGGTTCAACAACATGATAAAAAGCCTTATCATATTTTTCCCTTATTGATTGAATCCATTTGTAATCACTATCGCTAATTTTGGGGAAAGCCAGAACTAAAATTGATTTGTTATTTCCTTTCATAAATCCCCTTTTTTAAATAATAAAAGGAATTATTCTTTTAGTTCTTTTTGCATATTCTGAATATTCGGGATATTTGGTTAATATTAATCTCTCTTCCAAATAGATTCGAATTGCAGCTGCAACGACAATTATACTTAATAAATTATCGTTCATTGTTATACATTCTTTTATACATAATAAAAATATTTTAAAATGTAATATCAAACTGCACAGCCGGCCAAATATTAACCTTGTACGAATCCAGGTTTGTTGCGTATAAAATTCTTGCGCCTAGATCGCATCTTACATTACCGGCAACATTAAAATAAATTCCGGGATACATCCCGACATAACCAATAGTTGATTTTAAACCGGTATTATTTGTAACATCTACAGTAGGTAATATCGATTCATAATGTCCGGGGTCAAATCCGTTCGGGTGATAATCAAGAATTGACTGCCGGAAGTAACCGATCTGAAAAAAGTAATTAATCAAATTTTGATTATTCACTGAATTAAAAGTGAATGTAAAGTAATAGTCTATGCTGGAAGAATTCCCCTTATCGTAATAATAATAGGTATTGGATGTGCTTCCACCTAATGTATTTGAAATTTTTTCCACAACATATGAATAAGCATCGTATCGGTACGAATTAAAAAGCGCTCCGCCCTCAAGCCGTATTGCACTATTTTCGGTCGATGAAAAATATGCCAGCCCGGCGGATCCGTCCGTAAATGAATTACTATTTCCCATTGAAAAATTAATTGAGCCTACTACAGATACATGCTTGGAAAGAAATAATTCCGCATTGGCTCCTGCACTTGCTTTTGCTATATCCCAGCTTAAATTAGAGTTTTGTACCGACGAACCGGTACCGATATTATCCTTTAAACTATTTATTTGTAAATCACCGCCATAACTGTTTTGAGTATTAGCTGCCGTTTTATTGTTGTAGGTTTCTGCATCTACATGTGTTGAAACTCCTTGGTTCTGGTTTATGCTAACATAGGGAGAAAAAGTTACGGTTCCTCCTTTTGGTTGACCGGTGATATGAAGAGGAGGAGTATTTATTTGCCCCTGTATTTGAGCGTCTTCAAGATATGCAGTTCTTGTAACCGAAGTAACACCGCAGCTTGATAATATTACCGCACTTAATATTATTAAACATGCTGTGAATGTGATATTTATAAAATGTCTATATTTTGTATTCACAACAAACCCCGCTTTTATTGAAAAATAAGCAACCTGTTTTCTAAAAGTGTCATGAAAATTTTAATATAATGTCAAAAAAAATCACACTTATAACAGTGCAAATTATTTTCTCTATTCATAAATTAAAGAAAATAACATTAATACACATTATTTTTATTTGCTATTCGGTTTGTACCGGCTTTATTATTAATTTACTAACTATTCAACCGCCGATGGCAACAATCCATGGTCTGATTTCCCATTTGGTAATTATTCCGTTTTTAACATAAGGGTCATTCTTAACAAATTCTTCGACTGCTTTTTGAGAATCTCCTTTGAAAACCAGAACTGCACTGTCGGCAGGATTATCCAGCGCCCCGGCAAGAATTAATTCGCCTCTTTTATGAGCTTCTTCTGCATAAGCAAGATGCCCCTTTCTATAAGGAACTCTTTTTTCAATATAATCTTTAACGGTTGTATAAAATAGAATATAATACATACATAACCTCAACTTAATATATTATTGTTTTCATCCTTTTAGTAATTTTTAAACATTTAACCGGCAATTTTCTTATGGATAAGCATCCCATAATGCAACCGCATAGGCACCTGCACCAAAACCGACCATTGGTACCGAACCTTCATAAATTGATGTTTTCTTATTATATAATTCCGCAATTAGATTAAAGTTTAGCGCAGCTTGACCGGTAATCCAATCAACCAAGTTAAGAGAACCTATTTGATCACCATATATATTCATAGCGGATACAACTCTTAAATCAAGAAAAATCCATTCTGCAGTATCATACCAATCACCACCGTTAATTCTTGAAAAGCCGTGTATTCCCCCTTCAACGCCTAATCTTCTTTTATACTCTGCCAAATGGGAATAGAATAATTCTTTATTATTTAATAATCCAAAGCCGAATGCTTCAAATGTTGCACCGTCAAAATAATCATAAGCATTCGGATCTGATGCTTCTGCATTCCCTTTAATGAAACTGTTATCTACAATTAACTCCGATTTTATACCCTTTATCAATCTTTCATAAGCATTAAAATATTTTTTTGAACTGCTTATATTTAATTTGGAAGAAAGAATTGCGAAGTCCCTGAGTCCGGCAGCGCAGGCAATCGACGTATACGCATATTGCTTGCCGGGAAGATGTCTTTCCCAGGGTCCCGAGTCGATTCGAATAAGATTGTTTGCATTTATACAATGTATAATTACATCAGCAACTTTGGATGAAAGTAAATCATAATTTTCTCTAAAGAAAGCAGTATCATTGCTCCTTCTTACATAATCACACAAGGCGATAAAAAAAAGCCCGAAACCGTCAAGTTCAATATTAGGCCCGTCATCATTAAAATCCGACTCTTCATTACCATTACCGTAATAACGGCACACCGAAATTTGATAAGGCACACCTATTCCGTAATCTTTACCATCCTTAAATTTGTAATGTATATAATTTCCCGACACAGCATGAAGTATAAATGAAAGTGCATCGCGTGCTTCTTTAAATAGACCTAGTCTGTTCAAGCCTAAAATAGCATAGCATCCGTCACGTACCCACGCAATGTTCCAACCGCCGGGTGGAAGTGAAGCAAGAATTTGGCCTTTCCCTTTTGGAAAAGCTCCCTCAGTCGGAACTTGAGCCATCTTTAGAACAGTAATAGATTGTTCAATTAGATTGTGCTGCTTTTCCGAAATCCCTTTAGGTATTTTTGCTCTAGCAAAAACTTTTTTCATAAACTCAACTTCATCATTTAGCAAATTTCCCTTTTCTTTAATTAAATTCTCTTTTGCCTTCACAATTATTTGCTTATTTGTTTGAAGAGAATCTGTATAGCTAATCAGAAAATATTTTTCGATATTCCCGCCTGATCTTGAAAACAATGCGGAATCAATTAGAACATTTGACTTTTGTGGCTCAAAATTAATTAAGCATGATGCTACTTTAGATGAAGGACCTATTATGTTAATATAAAAAACTTTCTCTTCTTTAGTAAATGAAGCAAAATAGTTTACTTCGATAGAAGGATATTTAACTGTAATTACGTGAGTATTTTCTTTATAAAATGTTTTTAACGGATTGGACTTAATGTTTATTTTTAGATTCTTTAAGATTGGCTTAACAAAATTTGCAGAATCAAAAGCTTGAAAGATATATGGGCTGATGTTTTCTAAGAGTTTGCTTTTTTCGTTATAAACCGCTGCAATAATTCCATTCGAAGTTACTAGCTGATAAAACGATTTTTTAGGTTCCGTAGAAGGATTAGATCCTTTTGGGTAATCTTGTTTGTCATTAATTCTGATAGAGCCGGGTACAATACCTTCTCCACTGTCCATATTGAAAACATGTACGGCAAAATCATTTTCTTTTTTTAAAAGACCAAAGCCCATAATCTATCAATGAGATTAATATTTGAGTATTCTCAATTATCACCAATTTTATAATTCATCTATCTGGGAAGAAGGACAGTTTAAAAAAACAAGGAATCATTAAATAAAATTAAAGTATTGTAAATTAGAACTTAATCATAATTTATTTATTAAATTTTATTTAACAAATTCAAATGAACTTGTTAAAACATCATCCGAATTCCCCCCAATCATTACATTAAATTTGCCCGGTTCAATTGTTTTCTTCATATCTATATTGTAGAATTCAAGCAGCTTCGGAGTAATTGTAAATGTAATAATTTTAGTTTCTCCGGGATTTAAAAACACCCTTTTAAAACCTTTTAATTCCTTAACAGGTCTTGTTACATCGGCAACTAAATCTCTTATATATAATTGGGCTATCTCGGTACCTGCATATGAGCCTGTATTTTTTATATCGACTAAAACTTTTAATGAATCGTTTTTATTTATTTTTTTCTTAACAACTTTAATATTGCTGAATTTGAAAGTGGTATAGCTTAGTCCGTAGCCGAACGGGTAAAGCGGCGTGAAAGGCATATCCAGATATTTGGACGAATATCTTTCATCTATTTTAGGAGGCCGTCCCGTATTCATATGATTATAAAATAGAGGTATTTGACCGACAGAACGCGGAAATGTAGTTGTTAGCTTACCCGAAGGATTGTATCTACCGAATAAAACATCCGCTATTGCATTACCACCTTGACATCCCAAAAACCAGGTTTCAAGAACAGCCTGCACGTTTTTAGAAATCCAATCAATTGTTAACGGCCTGCCGTTCATTAAAACAACAACCACCGGCTTTCCGATTTTTGTTAATTTCTCAACAAGCTCTTCCTGAACTCCCGGCAGACATAGCGTAGCCCGGCTTGCCGCCTCCCCGCTCATTTTGCGGGATTCACCAACAACAAGAATTGCAACATCCGAATTCTCAACAGCTTTAACAGCATCATCAAATCCGCTTCTGCTTGTATCAAGAATGCCGCATCCTTTTGCATAATTAATTTTTACTCCGGCAGGCATTTCATTTTTAATTCCCGTAAAAACGCTAATATTATTTTCGGGCAATCCCATACCGGACCATGGACCTAACAAATCTTCCTGATCATTGGCAAGTGGTCCGATTAATGCGATTGAATGAATTTTCTTTTTCAGCGGGAGAAGATGATTTTTATTTTTTAATAAAACTATAGATTCCCTAGCAAGTTCCAGCGCAATTTTATTTTTATATTTTTTTGAAGGCATATTTTTCTTAAAGTATGCAGTATCAACATACGGGTGTTCAAATATGCCCATTCTGAATTTCATTCTAAGTACTCTTCTAACTGAACGGTCAATTAGCGATTCCGGTACAACTTTATTCTTAACCAATGTTTCCAGGTATTGATTATAAACACCATCAACAACCGTATCTCCCACAAGGTCAATATCAACACCCGCAGTAATTGCTTCCCTTGCAGCATCCTGTTTGTCTTTTGCAATTCCCTGATTCATCAGCTCGCCTATGGAATTATAATCACTTATTACAACGCCTTTATAATGCCATTCATCTCTTAAAATTTTGGTAAGTGTAAAATAGTTTGCAGAAGCAGGAACACCGTTTAAGTCATCGAATGCGCTCATTATTGAGGCAACACCCACATTAACCGCAGCATGAAACGGGGGTAAATAAATTTCTCTTAATGTTCTTTCCGAAATGTCAACGGTATTATAATCTCTCCCGGCTTGAGCAGCACCGTATGCAACATAATGTTTTGCCGTGGCTGCTATTGTCCATTTATCTTTTAAATTATTTCCCTGGAAGCCCCTAACATAAGCTGCAGCCATTATACTTCCTAAATACGGATCTTCGCCGGCTCCTTCAACAATTCTTCCCCACCTTGGATCGCGGGCAATATCAATCATAGGATCAAAAGTCCAGTCGAGACCATTGGAGGAAGCTTCAAAAGCAGCAATGCTAGCAGCCTTTTCCGCAAGATCAGGATCCCAGCTGCATGACTGCGCCAAAGGTACCGGAAATGTTGTATTGAAACCGTGTATAACATCCGCCGCAAAGAGTAGCGGTATATGCAGCTTGGTTTGTTCGACTGCAATTTTTTGAAGGCTGTC
Organism: uncultured Ignavibacteriaceae bacterium; assembly: GCA_964530445.1. GTDB lineage: Bacteria > Bacteroidota > Ignavibacteria > Ignavibacteriales > Ignavibacteriaceae > FEN-1297. The sequence continues at coordinate 15,586 of CAZHBJ010000041.1, read as the reverse complement.
CCTGGTGGAACGCTTATAGTAACCCATTACACCTATTTTCCCCTCTTTAATCATTTCAACACTATTTTTATCGTAATCAGTTCTTCTAACCAATTGACCTATTTTTTCTTGCAGAGTCATTTTTGCCAGCAGGCTGTCGATTTTATTTTCAATTGACGAGTCCTGAGCATAAGATATATTTAAGGTTGAGAGAAAAATTATTATAAAAAATAAATTTTTAATTTTTTGTTTTTTCATATTACAAATCAATTATTATTATACTAATTTTTTTTACAATAGTTGTATCATCGGAATTCTTCCAACCGGAATACGGACTGAATTCGTATCTTTCATTGAATTCATCTGCGGTAATTTTGTATTTACCAGCTTTTACAACTATCCGGTCGTCATTTTCACTAGCCTGCTAACCATATTTATTATTTTTTAAAGTTAATATTAATATAATTAGGATTAAGTCTTTCATTATAGATCATCTTAATTTTAGGTATTTGCCGGTTTTGACCAGCTCATTACATTTGCAGGCGGCCTTTTGTGTAAAAATTCATTTGCCATAAATTTCATATAAGGATCTATATGATTAAAAAATTGTTTATAGCCTGCACAAAGATAATTTAAACCCTCTTCTCCGTCGGGTGTTTTAATAAACCTATGTTTGGGACATTCGCCGTTACAGGCAAATCTTACGCTGCAATTTAAGCAAAACTCAGGAAGGGCATCTTTTTTATCTTTTCCGAATTTTTCCTGCGCCTTGGAATATACAAGCGTTTCAAGGGGCTTTTCCATAATATTGCCTAATTTGTTTTCCGGGTAAACATAATGATCGCACGAATAAACATCGCCGTTATGCTCTATTGCAAGAGCCTTTCCGCAAGTTTCGTTGAAAACGCATAGGCTTTGTTTCATACCGAGCCAGCTTTCGAGCGATACATCAAAAATTTGGACAAAGAATTTTCCGACATCTTTTTTAACCCACTCGTCAAAAATATCACAGAGAAATATTCCATATTGTGCCGGCTCAACCGACCAATCCGTAACCTTTGCTTCGCCTTGGTAATCAGGAGGAATCATTTGCAGTTCATTTTCTTTAAGATCGGCAACTCTTTCCACAACAGGAATAAATTGCATATAACCGCTCCCGGCTTCTTTTAAAAAGTTGTATACCTCAAGAGGAAAATATGAATTCTCCCTGTTTACAACCGTTAACGTATTAAATTCAACATTATATTTTTTTAAGTAATTTATACCTCTCATCACCTTGTTAAAAGAAGGCTGTCCGCCTTTATACACTCTGTATTTATCATGAAGCTTTTCGGGACCGTCAATAGAAAGTCCTATCAAAAAATTATTCCCGGCAAAAAAGACACACCATTCGTCATTTAAAAGTACGCCGTTGGTTTGAAAGCCGTTCTCAATTTTTTTCCCACATGAATATTTATTTTGAAATTCTACAACCTTTTTGAAATAATCGACTCCGAGTAAAGTAGGCTCGCCACCCTGCCATACAAAGCTTACCGTATCAACATCCTGACTTTCGATTTTTTGCTTTATAAAAGATTCAAGAACACTATAAGGCATTTTAAAATCTCGAACGCCTGCGTGCGAACTGATCTTTTCCGGGAATAGTTTTTCCTTTTCAAGATAAAAACAATATTCACAATCGAGGTTGCATATCGGCCCTACAGGCTTTGCTAAAACCTGAAATGATTTGACTTCATTTAGATCCATATATACTCATTAAAACAACAACCATATAATCAATAAATAAAATTTAATTGTGTGATTCTATACATTGTTGAAAGATGACACCTTGTTTTAATTAAAGATGTCATCTTTTTCATACTTTGTTAATTTAAAGCGAATCACTCGCTAAAAATAACATTACCTTTTCTTAAATTTGCCTGCCAGTTTGTTGGCCTTTTAACATGTATTTTATCGGCATTATTTTCTTTGAGCCATGTAAACATCTGTTTAATCATATCATCAGCCATATCTTTGTATTCGGGTAAATTGAACAAGTTATGCATTTCATGAGGGTCGTTCTCAAGATCATAAAGCTCATCAGTATCCCAAATACCGTAATAAGATATATGTTTAAACTTGTCCGTTCTAATACCATATACCGTCGGAGTATAGGGGAAAGGCCTTTCCCAGTAATATTCATAAACAAAAGATTTTCTCCAATTGGAATTATCACCTTTTAATAAAGGTAGGAACGATGTTCCGTCCATATCTTTCGGCTTTTTCATTCCTGCAAGGTCAAGCATAGTAGGTGCAAAATCAACATTTAAAACCATCTCCGAATATTTTTTACCCGGTGTAACAAAACCCGGGGCGTACATTAAGAGCGGTATTCTTATCGATTCCTCATACATTTGTCTTTTATCTATAAGTCCGTGTTCACCGAGAGTAAAGCCGTTATCCGTAGTATAAAAGACTACAGTAGATTTAGTTAGATTTTCCTTTTCAAGATTATCCAGAACTTTTCCGATACTTTCATCCAAGGATAGAATAGTTTCGCAATAACGCCTGTAAAATGTATCGAAATCTATCTGTCCCTGGTAAAGATAATCCACACCATGCCAGCTGTATCTTTGTGCATGAACCCATAATGGTTTGCCTTCATAATTCTGCATATTATCCGCCATACTTGCCGGGTATTCTATTTTCACATCATTATATAAACCGAGATGCCTTTTTGCAGGTTCAAACATTGCATGAACAGCTTTATGAGAAAGATATAAGAAGAAAGGCTTATCTCTTTTTTTATTTATCCATTCAATTGCATAGTCCGTTAAGAGATCGGTAACATATCCTTCTCTTTTAACATGCTTACCGTCAATATTAAATTCCGGGTTCCAATAAACTCCCTGCCCTTTGAAGCTTATCCATTTATCAAAACCCTTACGCGGCGCATCGGTAATATCCCCCATATGCCATTTACCTATAAACGCAGTTTCATAACCAAGCTTTTGAAGATACTGCGGGAAATAGATATTATTTTTCGGTTCGGGGGCATCGTTATCGATTACTCCATGTTTACTTGAGTATTGCCCTGTTAAAATTGATGCCCTGCTTGGCGAACATAATGAGGTGGTAACAAAAGTATTTTTAAATTGAACTCCTTCCTTAGCCATCTTATCCATCGCGGGAGTTTTAATAAATGAAGGCTTACCCATAAAGCTCATAAAATCATATCGATGGTCATCACTTAATATAAAGATAATATTGGGTTGTTTTGCGCCGGGAATTTTATCAATTATCAAATCCTGTTCTTCGGCGGAATGAAAATTAAATTTACTTCCTGCATTAATGAGCGGAATAGCTGCAGCAGAATAACCCAAATTGGAAATAAATTTTCTTCTTGTTAATCCGTTCGATTTATTTTTCATTTTAATCTACCTTTATAATTGTTTAAAACCTTTTAAATAATATTTTCATCAGACAACAATGAGTAAATATCAAATTGAAATATCCGCGCAAAGAAAATGGATCTACATTTTCTTAAAGCCTAAAATCTTCAAACCTTTTTTTATAACCGGATCTTTCATAACGTATTTCCAAATTAAACCTGACCTATAATTTTCCAGCATTAAAACCAGAGGTCCTTCATCAATGCCGAGGTCTTCTTTATCAAACCAATTCGCTGTTAAGTTAAATGCGTCTACAAAGCCGTATTTCCCCCATATACCTTTATCCTTATAAGCATTATATAAATGCATCAAAGTAGGAATAACAACTGCCGGTGCAAATACAATTGAGCTGCCTGAAGCATACGGAGCAATTGTACCGTCATCAAAGTAATTAAATTGAGGACCCGATGTACCTCTACCGGCATAGCCCCAGAATTTTTTATCGTCAAAATTATAAGATTCACCCGGACCATCACATGCTGTTATTCCCCAAACAAGAGAATCATATCCTTTCCAACCGTGAGGGTTTTGTATTGCATATAATCTTTGAGTTAGCGTTGCTCTTCTTGAATTTTCAAAATAGTCAATTCCTTTAGAACGCATATATTTATCGGCAATTCCCTTCAAATCTATAAAGGCATTGGTGAATTGATGGCCGAACAGAGGTGGAAAAACCAGGTGAGCTAATCCTTTATAGGGTTCCTGCCAGCTAAATGATGATGACCAGGTTTCGTATGCCTTATCGGCATTTTGCATTCCGTCTCCTGCAGCAATAATAAACATTATCTGCGCTTCATTATAACCAGTCCAACCATGGCCGGAAAATCCTTTATCAGGCTGCCAGCCCATTGATATGTCATAGGGAAACTTACTATCCGGAGACATTGTGAAAAATTTCCAATCAACTTTCTTTAAAATCGCCGCAGACTTTTGACGTATTTCTTTTTCTATAGATGTGTTCCTATCAAAGTATTGGCGCGAAAAAATAATTCCCGCTAAAAGAAGTCCCGTATCGATTGATGAAAGTTCTGAATTCCAATGCCGTAATCCGGTTTTCATATCCAGAAAATGATAATAAAAACCTTTATATCCAGTGGAAGCGGGTTCAACGCTTTGCTTGCAATTTAAAAAGAAATTTAAAGTGTTTAATGTCCTTTCGGCAGCTTCTTTTCTTGTTATCCAGCCATGTTCGGCACCGACTGCATAAGCGGGTAAAGCAAAACCCACTGCAGCTATACTTGCAGGTGAATAATCAGTCGATCTGTCTTTTACTAAGCCATTCTCCCGGTTGGATTCGTCAATAAAATAAAGAAAAGTTTTGTGTTCAAGGGTATCAAGGAAAGCATTAACTTTCGGTGAGTTTGTATATTGATTTGAAATATGATCTGTTTTTGTTTTTTTATTCTGGCTGCAGCCGATTACAGAAGAGAAGAAGACAATAAAAAAAACCAGTGAATACTTATTAATAAATTTTATCATATAAAAAATTTGTTTATCTCATTTTATATTATGAACAATACAATTAAATAATAAAAATAACATAGGACTTGAAATATTCTTTTCATATTAAAAATACCGCATGTTTATTTTACTAATACAAATATTCCTATATATTTACTTACACCCGAGCATCGCTGACACATGAAGGGTGTTCGACGATGTTTGGGCGAATGACGATACAGGCATAAGGTGCAGTACCGCATTCGCCTAAATAACATTTTGGCAATAATCTTTTCATAATGCTTCTCATTTGGTTTTTGGAAAACATTATTGCAGGCTCCAACGAAATCCTAATTGCACAACCGGGCCATAACTATATTCGTGTACAGGATAACCTTTTGGTATTACATAAGTATCATTCGCAAAATTGAGATCAGCCACGTTGAGGTAAACGACGAGGCCGGGCCACGGTAGATCTTGTTTGGCAGTTAAGTCCCAGCGCACGTAATTACGTTTTGCGGGTCGCATTTCCGGGACTAAATTTGTTCCTGTCGATACATTTGACTGGTATATCATGGAAACGTTGACAGAGAAGCCCTTGTAATCGTACCCAATAGAAAGATTAACAACGTTATCCGGTTGGTATAGCAGGCGATCCGTATAAAACGTGTCTATGTGTACTGTAGTAAAAAACGGGGGAATGTACTCGCTTTTTGTAACAGTGTAAAAATATTTTGCGCGCGAGAAAATATGAGTGTAATTAACGTTGAGCACCAATCCGCTCAACAATCCCGGCAGGTACCAGAAATGAGTTTGCCAGTCAAGCTCCGCACCATAGTCGTCAACACGAAAGGGGCTATTAATTTCGGTAAAGACATCGTAAACTTTTGCGGGACCTGTGGGAGGTGTGATGCCGGGATACTTCAAATATGCAACGGAGTCGGAGACGAAGTTTTCCTGCGCGAATATCAGGTCATCTATTCTCTTCAGGAATCCGCCGATGGTAAACAGTCCGATAGCGTTGTTATAGAAAGAAAGCTGCACATTAAAGTTCTGCGAACGAGCAGGCTTCAAAGCATAGTTGTTATAATTGACTGTATTATCTGAAGATATATCGATTTTCGGTATAATGGAATTGAAGTCCGGGTAAGAAAGTGTGTTGGTATAGGAAAGACGAGCTGTTAACCATGAAAGCGGCTTGTACGTCAAGCTCACGTCCGGCAGCAAATAACCGTGATATTGATCGATTGTTGTATCCTGAAGAACATTACTAGGATAGGGTTTCGGATAAGTAGGATTTAAGTTTGTATTAGAAACTCTCAAAGCCCGGTAAGATGTAGAGAGCCCCTGGTATCGAGCTCCGCCTATCAGCGTAATTTGATTTCCAATATTGATGGTTGCCATAGCATAAGCGTCACCCTCATACTCATTTCCAGAATAATTGTCTTTAATATTGCCTAAAGGGCTAGGAGAGTAACCCCATGTCGTCCAACCTGCTTTCTCGGCTCCCTGATGAACAAAATTCACTATTTGTGACAAAAAATCCAGATTCACCGGAATCGGCGTATTGTAGTCGCCGTTCAGAAAATTCCCGAATTTGAAACCAGGGTCTTCGAATACGGTTATGGGAAGAGTAGTGCTAGTTGCCGGATTCAAGTTATATGGCGGCTGTGCCATCCATGGATAGGCATTAATAATTGCACCGAACACAGTGGGTTTGGAGTCGAAATATAAGCTTCCGCTCGCATAGCTGTAACTATAAGACCTGTGAGTATAACGATATTGTCCGCCAAATTTCAGAATTCCTGAGAAGGTATTTGATAAGGTTATGTCTCTCGTAATGTCGATTGACCCGACAATATTTCTTTGCATTGTAATATTGTTGCTCTCGCTTAGACCATCTAGTTCCGTGTAATCTTTTTCAACTTGAGCTGAAGCGATCCGGGCAATTGCATCCGGAGGTAAGTACGGCGATACTTCATTCAGCTTCAGGTTCGGTCTTTGATAATCCTGGAAAGTTGCTTGCCATCCTCCGCGAGAAATATTTTCCGATAGCGTGTGAGAAATCTTCACATCTAATCCGAACGACAAAAGACGTTGTTTGAAGTCCAGGAGATTTGTAATTACATAAAGCTGTGAAGGTGAGTATGACATAACATTATTAATCTTGTTGGCAGTAAAAACTTGGTATTCCTGATTTAGCGTATGCTGTGTCGTATTACTGCTGCTGAAGAAATTCATAAGATCAATCTTACCGGCTGGCAGCTGGTAATCCATATTGACGGTAGCGTTATAACGGTGTGTTATGCTGGGAATAAAGCTGAGATGGACACCGACAAGATCCACTTTATTACCTCCGTTGGGATTCACTGTCTCTGGATTATAGTCTACCCCTAATTCATCGCTTGACAGGTTTTGCCGCTCGACAACTGCTTGTGCGAGAAGTCCAAGTCTATCGTCTAAAAACCTTTTCGCGGCCGTGGCAGAGAACTTGTAATCGCCAAATTGATACCTAAGGCCTTCATAACTACCCTGTGCCGAAAGCTGGATCTCCGGCGCCCCGGAAGATGTCTGTTTGGCTTCTCTGATTTGGAAGTTTACAACTCCTCCAAGAACGGCTGCGTTCATATCGGGAGTCACGGTCTTATAAACTTCGATACCGCTGAGCATGTTTGATGAAATCATGCTCATATCTACGGACCGGTCACTGCTGCTCGTTGCGGCCATTTGTACACCATTAATCTCAATCCGGTTGTACTTAGGCTGCAGCCCGTTGATGGAAACTTCGTATCCCTGCCCTCCCTGCCTGAGGAGATAAACGCCCGGAAGCCTGCCTACCGATTCGGCAGCATTAGCATCCGGCAGCTCCTTAATTTTAGCAGCAGACACGACATTCACTATATTGTCCGAAGAAAGCTGCCTGTTTATAGCTGCGTTCTGCCCGCTTGCCTGAGCTGTTACAACAACAGTTTTTCCTATAACCCCAACAGCCACAAGCTTAAAATTCTCAATAAGCTGCTGGCCTTTTTTTAATTCTATATTAACCGTGTCCGTTTTATAACCAATATAGGAAACTTTTAATGTGTAAGAACCGGCTATAACATTAGGTATTAAATAATTACCATCCATGTCTGAAGAAGCTCCCAAGCTAGTTCCGACAAGAAATACATTTGCACCTACCAGAGGCTGATTAGTAGTCTTGTCTGTTATTTTACCGGATATTTTAAATGTTTGGGACCACACGATTTGTGATAATAGAAAAACAATAATTAGAGTAAAAATAGTCTTAAATTTTTGCACACACATTTTATTACCTTAATTATAGAAGATTTAAATACACCAAACTTTTTATTTGGCGTTTATTTAATAGCGTCCTATTTAGTTTCTTTTGCACCTCAATTTAGCAGAATAATTTTTTTCTGAAATGCCATATGGTACTATTGAGTAAAATAAGGGTGCAGAACCCACGCATGAGCCTGTTTCCCTTGCCCCCTTCATAAACCGTACTTGAGGTTTTCTCTATTTTTGGTATGGAATTCCGACTTTGCCTATCAAATTCATGTTCGTCTATCCATGTCTCGATCTTTAGGATGTCGTCAGACTCCGCTGACAGACTCAGCGAACTCCCTGTGTGTCTGCCTGTCCGGCAGGCAGGTTCATCTTCATTGCAATCCGAGATTTTGCATTGCACCTTTAAGGTTACGTTGTTTAGCTGCTTAATATATAATCCTTTCCAATTATACATCGACTCCTCACTACATGGCTGAAGTGTTTTTACTATTTTTGGAACGTTCCATCCAATAGAGACAATATAGATTAGCTTGGCACTCATTTATAGTTAATCTCATAAAACACCTATTTGATAACTAAAATTCTATTCCTCTTATTACTCGTTTATCTAAATCTGTAGTCAACCGGTATTTTAAATTATTACCGGCTGACTATTAAGTTTGTTTTACCCTTCCCTAGGTATCATTTGATACTATTTCATCAGTATCATCTTCTTTGTCAAAGAGAAATTACCGGATTCAAGTCTGTACATGTAAACTCCGCTTGCCAGGTTTGAAGCATTGAAATCTACTACATAGTTGCCTGGTCTTTGAACTTGATTAACCAAAGTAGCAACTTCTTGCCCTAACACATTGTATATTTTAAGTGTAACTAAACCGCTCCTCGTAATACTGTATTTAATATTTGTAGTCGGGTTGAACGGATTAGGGTAGTTTTGGTTTAAAGTAAACTTTTCGGGAATGCCGTTATTTGTTTGCTTTATACCATTTATATTTGGGAACCAATTTAAATCTCCAAGAGGTAATCCATCACTCCCTTTAAGATTCGCTGTGTATTTCAAGTTTTCCGGCACAGGATATCCTTGCGTTTGAGCCCAGTTACTCGCCACATTACCGAACACATTAGTAGGGTCAGTTGGGTTCTGTAACCAGAGAGGAGCGGTGGAGATTGTTCCGTTCCATTTTGCAACCGTAGATGCAACTAGACCGGCAACCATTGGATTCACGATGGATGGTAAAAACCCCGGATCGATATTGACGTTATTTGATTCTGATAAGTTGGGATAAGTTTTTTTATCCGCAAACATTGATGTGGTGCGACTGTCCATCCAAACAGGAGCAACGATGTAATCGTTCGAGATATCCTTCGTGGTGTCATTGATTGCCTTAATAGTGCTGTCGATTGCATTTTGCCAGTAGTAGGCATTGTTATGTACAGCGAAAGTTCTGCCTGCCTCCGTCCAGTTATATGGCGGCTGTCTGAACTTGTAAAGGGAATCAAAAATGATAACCCCCGGAGGCTCTTGCCCGAGTCCGGCGGATTTAATAGTGGCGGAATCCAAACCCCATGCTGGCGAGTCGTAGAAAATGTTGTTCGAAATAAATGCGCTGTCGGCCTGATATATTCGAAAAGGATACCAGGCACATCCTACCATCGAGTTGTGCTCAAATTGTATGTATCTAAGATTATCATTACCCCATATCCCAAAATCGATGGCGAAAAAAGTATTGTTGACAAATTGTATAGTGTCTGCTGCTTCGGCAAACATAATACAAGTCGGGAAGCCGGATTGGGACTGGATGTTTCGGAACATACAATTAGTAATATAAAAGTTGTTATTCGAGCCGCCGTAACTAATCAGGCCGCCTTCTCCTGCTGTAAATTCGTCGAACACGCAGTGATTGATTCGCACCGAAGCGTTCACAGGAACTCCGTCTAATTGCCTGTCGTCTCCGGCCTTTATATATCCGTCGTACCGCTTGCCTAGGAAGTAGAGATTATCCAGTGTAAGGTTTCCATTGTTGTGCTCAGTAAAACGAGGGACTGTAGAGTTGTCCTGACGGATAATAGACTCGATCACGGGAGGCATACCCGTAACAGGATTGTTCTTCCCGATTATAGTAAGCGTTGCACCTTTGAAACTGACACCCATATTAATCGTAGCTGTAAATAAATATGTTGTGTCTTGGGTTCCGGTTAGTACGTAAACTCGATTGGGATCCTTTCGGGCTCCTGTGTCCGTAGTATCCCCCGCAATGACATTGTTGAGATTGCCCGGCGGCAGTGGCGCCACATACATGGTGTCCGACGCCGTTTGGGCGAATAACGAACCAGGCACAAGGAACAGTGTCGCACTCGCCGTAAATAACATTATAGCAATGATCCTTTTCATTTCCAACTCCTTTTAAGTTGTTATTGTTAAGTTAGTTATCAGTAACTGAACTGCCCTTATAATACTATGCTACACGAAACGTTTCGCGTAGTATAGCTCAACAGGCAAGTTATATGTATATTAAAAAATGAACATTCAATATTTACACCCACACGAACCGCCGACTACAAGTTCCGTAGGCAAAACTTCAAAATGTACCTTCCCGTTACTTTCTTTTTTGTTTATTCTGTCAAGTAAATATTTCACTGCTTTAATTCCTAAGTCAGCAATCGGGACATGAATTGTAGTTAGTCTTGGATTAAGAAATTGACTAAGGTAAATGTCATCGAAACCGGCAATTGCAATATCTCCGGGTATTTTATATCCGAGTTCTTTTGCTGCCTCATAAGCGCCTATCGCCATCATGTCATTTGCTACAAAGATTGCCTCCGGTTTAACTTTCTGATTTATCAAAGTTGTAAATCCCAGTACTCCGGATTCAACATCAAAATCACCGTTAATAATTAAAGTATTATTTTTTTCAATTTTATATTTTTTAAGTGCATTTAGGTAACCGGCCAATCTTTCCTCGGCATCGCAGTTACCTTTAGGTCCGTTTATTATTCCGATTTTTTTATAACTATGTATCTTTATAAAATGTTCAACGATATTAAAAGCACCTTGGAAGTTATTTATCTTAATCTGATCAATCTTTGTAAAATCTCCGCATGTATTAATAAGAATAACCGGTGTTCGGCTCTTTTGTATTATTTCCGAAACTTCATTTTCTATTTGCGGAGCCATTAAAATAACGCCGTCAACTCTGCCGCTTCCCATAAGTTCAATTAGAGTTTCTATCATATTCCTCTGGCTGTGAGAACTTGAAATTAAGACATGCCAGCTTCTTTTATATGCTTCTTCATCTATACTATGTATAAAGTCCATAAAAAATTCTCCAACAAGATCGGGAAGAACTACACCTATGGTTTCCGTAGACTGCTTGGAAAGACTTCTTGCAATGGGGTTGGGGATGTAATTTAGTTCATCAACTATTTTTAATATTTTTTCTTTAGTGTTGGGTTTAACAAGAGTGCTCCCGTTTAAGGCTCTTGATACGGTAGCTATAGAGACTCCTGCTTTGGAAGCAACTTTATGAATATCAATTTTCATTTTTTAAAAACAGTAAAAATTTTTTCTATATTTTTTAAACTAGGGTTTATATTTATAAAAAACAGTTCAAAGAAGAAGATAAATGTAAACGTTTACATTTATATGAAACCTAATAAACTAAAACATATTTGTCAAGTTATATTTTTATATTTTTGATTTATTTTTCTAAATATTTTTTTAAGTATTATCTATACGTTTTTGAACGATATTGTACTTAGGGGAAAAAGTGAAAGGAGAAATGCATGGCTTAATTGGGAACAGTCGGATGATGCAACCGGGTATACAATATATGCTGGAGTAAAATCCGATAAGCTATACATTAATGTAATTATTTATGGCAAAAACGAATACTATTTTACAGCAATGGATGGTAATAAAGTTTATTATTTTCAAATAGAAGCTTTTAATGAGAACGGGATAGGTCCAAGGTCCAAAATAGTTAAAGTTGAATGAGAAAACATCTTTTTAACCAATCACCATTTCACAACAATATTTTTTACTGATGCAGGTAAATGACATAATGTTTTGTTAAAGTCTTTCCATTGTTTGCCGTCCACAATAACTTTTTCTGGAGTTCCTTTAAACGGCCAGTATAACAAATAACCTTTCGGCGGCTTGCAGTTGCCGTCAATTTTTATAGTTAAAGTATTATCCTTTGCAAAAGCGCTTAAAGTAAGTTTTCCAAAGTGCGTAGGCAGATTTTGCAGCTTAATACCTTTTCTTTTATTGACCCACTCTTCGGGTACGCCTTGAAACAAAATAAGTTTATTACCGGATTCCCTAACTACCATATCGCGGACCGTAGTAACATAAGTTGCACCTACCCAAGAATGCGGCATATCGCCTATATAGCTGCCTAATCTTTTATTTGCAAGTACAACCTCTGCAAATTCGTTCCAATTTTTGGGACGGCTGCAGCTATCAAAATAATGTAGCAGAAATAATGCATTGTCTCTTTTTCCCATTTGAATAAATGCGGAAATATTCCTAATCTCATAAGGAGTATATCCTCCGCCGAAACCAGGTTTTGTACGGTTGACAACTTCTTTATAATAATTTCCATACATATAAGACAATGCTTTATGAGGAAGGATATCCGCTTCATCGCAAGGGGAGAATGCAACTGAGGTTGAAGTTGGGTCGAGATCTCCTTTGTCGGCACAGCCGGGAATATACTTAATTTTTTTATATTCCATAGTTTTTTCAATTGATACTTTTACAGATGTTCGAAGCAGTTTATATTGTTTTTCCGCCCATGCTGCAGTTGCTGGGTCGCCTAATATCCCTGCTATAATTTTCCCATCCTTCCAGCCTTTAAGTGCGTAAAAATCATCAAAGTAGCTGTGCATCGGTGTTCCGTAACCTTCATGACTTATGGACGGCGGAAGTATTCCTACAAAGCGATCGCGTGCCGGTTTGTTTTTCAAATAACCGGGAGCTAATGTTTTTTCTCTAAGCTTTACCAGGAAGTTTAGCGCAAGCTTAATTTTATCATAATGATTTTTTAAGAATACAGTATCACGAGAAAAGTAAAAATATTCAAGCATTGCATAAATAAATTCACCCTGACTGTCATACTCCAGGTTTGAGCCAAATCCTTTGTTTACCGTTCCATCATTATTCAGAACCGGCGGTACAAGTCCGTCGGAATAAATTCTTTCGGAATACCAGTTTAAAAACTTACGGACAACATCAGGGCGTCCCATATAAAGTAATGCTTCAGCCATTTGAGAACCGTCGCGCATCCACGAACGATTGTAATTTCTTGAGCCCGGCTGAAGTGCAACACTGTCTGCATTTATTAATATATAACCGATTTGAGCATCCAGCATATCAGCAATATTTGTATCCGGAAGTAAGAATAATTTATGATGAATTTGTTTTTGCCAGAAATGTTGTTCTTGACTTTTAAAGATATCGAACGCTGCATCAATTTCAGTTGAATTCTTGCCGGCGAATCGTTTTAACCCGCTTTTTATATTATGAAGCGGCATTGCTATTACTACAGTTTTGAATCCGCCGGGTTTTATATCATATTCATATTCAAGCGCACCGGAAATATATTCGCCCCCATGATTAATGTTTTGTTCATCCGGCAATTTACCTTTTATTAATTCGCGGGCGATATCGCCGTTATTAAACGGCATGGCTCCGAAAGCATCTGCATGGCTGAGAGAGATATATAAATCTTCCCCGTTAATATTTATTGTTTGTCCGCCGGTTTCTTTTTTAAATTGAATCGAATGAATAGGAGATAACCCGCCGTATTGCCAGATGGGATTTATTTGAACCGGGCGTATTGCCAGAAATAATTTTCCTTTTTGTCGTTTATTAGTTGTATTAATAATTTTATAACGAACAAAAGTCATCGACTTACTGTAATCTCCGCTTGCAACCGCATCAATTTCTAATTTCAGTCCCGCCCACTTCCAAATAACCGAAGGTACAGGGAGATAACCGTCTGCCATTTGTTGACTAATTTTTACGTTAAAAGCCGAGATTAATTTATTATCCGTAAAAATATACGGCATTATTGAACTGCCTTTAGCTTTAGGTTCTACATTTCCGTATTCATCAAAAAGACTTACTTTTCTATTTTCGGGCATACCGATAATTGTCCAATATACCTGTCGTCTTCTTAATTGATCCGGGTATAAACCGGGTTTGGATTTTTCTGCTGCAATTTGGTAAGATACCAGCGGGCTTAATACCTCTTTCGGTCCTCTAAGCCTAATCTCTCTAATCTGTATTGGGAGATTATTTTTTGATGATTTAAAATCCAAACGCATAAATCGAATTGTATCTAATTTACATGCAAGAATATCAAACTTTCCGGTTCCGTCTTTAATTTCATTTGTCTTTTCCCATTTTTTACCGTCGTGAGAAATAGAAAGACTGAATTCCGTAGCGTAATTATTTCCCCAGTCTATTCGTATGCCGCTGAAGGGCTTTTCTTTCCTAAGGTCTACTTTCAAAGAATATGCACCACCTTTTCCGGCCTGCCACATTGTATTATCTTTACCATCAAACATGTTTAATGGGTCTGATGCTGTTTTACCTTCCGTAGTAACAACCGGCCATTCCGATAAGCCTTTAATATTTACTTCCCAGATAGAATGGCCCCATCCGGTGGCTCGCTTTGTTCCTAAAATTTTTATGTAACGTGCTGTTACAGGCCGGAAATAAATATCGTCCGTGCCTCCGTCGCCGTGATTCGTATAATAAACTCGTTCCCAGGATTTTTTATTTGTTGAAACTAGAATTGAATAATCAACCGAATAAGCATTTTCCCATAAAATGGTTAGCCCGCACGTTATAGCCGGTCTACCCATATCAATAATTAAATAAGCAGTGTCTTTTTGTGCACTACTCCAGCGAGTCTTAACATTCCCGTCAATTGCATACTTTGCGGGATAAATATTTTCTTGTAATGAAGAAGCTTCGGCTTTCCATTCGCTTTTAGGAGGAATGCTTGAGTCAGGATTGGTTCTTGGAGATTGCAGAACTAAATTATAACCGGTTTGTTCATTAACGAATTTACTTTCCGGTTTTGCGGATATTATGAATCCGAATATTAAGAAGGCGTAAAAAAATAGTGAGGCTTCCCTGTAAAATTTTTTCTTATAAGTTTTAAAAGGTGTTTTCATATTTTAATAAAATTTAATTTTCCTGTTTACATATTGGTAAAGGCCATAAAAGGTGTTATCAAAATAAAAATACTACAGTTATTCAGATGTCTCCGTAATACCGGCAGTTGTCCTGTTTTTCAGGATTTCTTTAATTTCATAAACACGGTCTTCGGTTAATGCATAACTGTAAATCGTCAAAATTGCTATAACAACCAAAACGGTTGGTAAACCAATTTCCCAAAAACGCAGCCAAAATAAAGTGGAATCCATCTGCT
>CAZHBJ010000040.1:0-21898 GCA_964530445.1 uncultured Ignavibacteriaceae bacterium | reverse complement strand
TTCGTGGTTTGGATATTTATGACGGGTAATAAAATCTAGAACACTGTCACGCCTTTGGCGTTTAATTTATTTCATGCAAAAAGGAGAAATAGTTCTCAAAACCCGAAGGGTTGAAATTATTATAAAGGACCTTATTAAAAAAGGTAACTAAACCTCGAAGAGGTGACATAATGTCGTAGAAAAACAGAAAAGAAATTATAAAAAAGCCGCGCAGAAAGTAATTAATAATTGGGAGGTCGATAATTAAAGTACTAACTCTCTTTCCACGCAGCTGAAATAAAGCTACAATTTATTTACGGGGATTTCAATTTATTTTATTATACCCCTTATCTCTCCGTTGGGGTATGCTTTTGTATGTACTAATACATATGCATCGCCGCTTTCAATCCATTTTTTTAAATTTGCAAGATTAACCTTTTTATTTGTTATAGTTCCTTTAGCAAGCACCCCGTTTACTTTTCCAGTAACTTTCCCTTTATACAGCCAAACGGCAATCGGGCCATCCTTGCCAGCTGCAGCATGATGTATATGCGCCATAATTACTTTATCAATATTGTGTACAACCAGTTTATACCACATCGATTTTCCGTCTTTACTAAACTTAAATACCGCACTACCGTAAGCTTTTGTTTTAACTGCCGGTACTACTTGTTTTCCAGTGAGTTTAGCAGAAAATTCATTATTATTTGCCTTTATCACTTTTGCAGAGTCACTTTTAGAATGGCTTTGATAATCTAATCTGTTTCCCGGCTGCAAACTGAAATTTGTGAATAATGCAGTTACTGCCATCGAAATCATCAAAATTAAGATACGTTTCATTGATCGCCTCCTATGTTTGTTTTATAATTTATTTAATGTGTAATTTTGAAAGTACTAATAGGGAATCTTTTCTTTTGTGATGAAGAAGATAATAATGCCGGTAAAAATTATTATCCGTTAAGCATTTAAACGAAATTCAAATTAAATGAGAATAAACAGATTTTATTCAAAAGGAGAAGCAATATGAGCATTAAAGAAATTCAAACAGAACTGGATAAAAATTCGGATAAAAAACAAGCAGACATTTTACAAAGATTTTTTAAAACCGGTCCCGGTGAATACGGCGAAGGTGATGTTTTTATCGGTATAAAAGTTCCTGTATTAAGAAATATTGCCAAAAGTAATATGGACATCTCTTATAATGGAATTAAACAATTATTGAAATCAAAAATTCATGAAAAGAGACTCATTTCTTTAATGGTATTAATTTTCAAGTATCAAAAAGCGGATAAAGAAGAGAAATCGAAAATATTTAAAATCTATCTTGACAATACAAACAACATTAATAATTGGGATCTTGTTGATTTAACCGCGCCTCAAATTGTCGGCGATTATCTTATGGACAAAGACAAGTCGATTTTAATAAAGCTTGCAAAATCAAAAAATCTTTGGGAAAGAAGAATTGCAGTACTTTCAACATTTCAATTTATAAAAAATGATCAGTTCGATTTTAGTTTAAAAATTTCCAAACTCTTACTTAAAGATGAGCATGATTTAATCCATAAGGCAGTTGGATGGATGTTGAGAGAAATCGGGAAAAGAAATCTTGCAGAAGAAGAAAAGTTTTTAAAAGCCCATTACAATATTATGCCGAGAACAATGCTGAGGTATGCAATAGAAAAATTCCCGGATAAAAAACGAAAAGGATATCTTAAGAAATAATTGTAAAGTTTTTAAAATTATAATTTCCCTCGACTATATGGTCGCTTATTTTTCTTTAAGTCTAAACAATAATTTAATTATTTGATTTAGAAGCTGAAATAAAAGCAGTTAATAATTTTTCTTATTGGCATTTGATTTGAAGTTTCTAAATTGAACATAAAAGTGTGAGTCATGAAAATCAAATATATCATAGTTTTTTCATTGATGGTTAGTTTCGGAGCATTTGCATATTCGGAAAACGATACGACAAAAGTAAAAGCCAAGAATAATAACGATAAAGCTCTTGTAAAAGAGACCAATCAATCATTTAAAAAACAAAAAAGGAAGAAAGACGTTTTTATTGATAAAGACGGCGACGGCATTTGTGATAACAGAGCAAACGGCATGAGTTTCGAAAAGTTTCGAAAAAGACATAGAATGCAGGGAAAAAGCAAGCAAGGCAGCCAGGGTGGAAAAAGATGAAAAAATATGTTCAAGCCATGCTCTTAGTCTTTTCAGCTTTTTTTACAGAACCACTGTATTCTCAATTTTCGATTTCAACCAAGCTTAATAATTATTACGACGATAATATTTATAACAATTCATTTAAAACTCCGGATTACATTAATAGTTTTTCACTCAGCTCCTCCTACGATTTTGAGAGCGATGAAAATAATCTTCAATTTTTCTACATAAATAATTTCAGTTATTTCCAAAAAAATATTTTCAAATCGTCTAGCTCCCACAAGTTCGGCGCTGTTAATACTCTCTTTATTTCGGACGACGAAAACCCTATAAATATAGGGGTAAATTACAGTTTTAGAAAAAACCGGGATGATTTGGCAATATTCGATTTCGGACAATTATCGGCTTATGCTAACTACAGACATTTTGTTAATGAAACTGATTTTTTATTAATCGGTTATTTATTTAATAAAAATGATTATAAAAATCTTTCAACATTTTCTTATTACGAAAACAAAGGTTTCTTAAAATATTCCGCTTCTTTCGAAACAAAAACATCTTTGATGATCGGTTCGGAAATTTATTTAAAAAATTATATTGAAAAAACAACTCTGCCGGATGCGGCAAACAATTCTTCTCAGTTAGGAGCATATCTAAATTTAGCTCAATCCATTACAGATAATACCGGAATTGCCGGCTACATTTATTTACGGAAAAATTTAACAAACGGGACAAGGTACTTAAGCTCGGATAGTTTAATTTATTATGAAGAAGAAATATTTAACGATATATATTCACACGAAGGCTACGAAGCAGGATTATCTTTAACACAACTTATTTCTTCTGCAATAACTGCACGGCTTGAAGTAACTTATAATAACAAATATTTTAATAACCTCCCGGCTGCCACAATAGATGGTTACGAGTTATCTGAAAACAGAAAAGATAAACAAACAGCCATTGGTTTAGAACTGCAGTTTAATCTTCATAATTTTATAAACGGTTTAACCGCTTCTTGTAATTTTAATTACATAACTAACAACTCTAACGATCAGTTCTATATTTATAATAATCAATTATTGATGATTTCGTTCGGCTGGGGGCTATAATTATTCGACCATTTTTACGCGCTATTTCGACCGAATTGTCGGGTTTAGTAAGCCTATGTTAAAAATCTCTCAAAAATTGATTATTATCTTTTTGGTATGTGAGTTGCAAGATTATTAGAACTGAAAATTAAGGAATTTATAATGCTAAGGTCATTAATAACAATAATTTTAACTTTGTTCTTATCGATCAGCGCTTTTTCACAGAATCAGAATAATGCAATAAACAGATGGTCATCTTCAAAAGTTATTACCGTCTCCGGCGAAATTGTATATGTTCAGCACCCGCTTGCAAATATTAAATCTTCCGACGGAAAAACTTATGAGTTAAGACTAGGACCGATTTGGTTTTGGAATAAAAATAATTATGAATTAAAAGCCGGACAAAAAGCCGAGATAAAAGGAACTGTAGCCGAACAAAACGGCAAACTTTATTTATTTCCTTCGGTAATAATTCAAAATGGAAAAACTATTAAATTAACGGGCGACACTGGAGTACCGCTTTGGTCACGACGCGGTAATGGAACGGGGAAACAAGGCAGAAAAAATTAGGAGAGATTTAACTACTTAAGTTAATTTTAATAAATGCCTAAGAGCTTTGATTATGAAGATCAAAGCTCTTTTTTTATTTAATTTTTAATTCCGTATTTGTTTAGTTTATATCTCAGATTTCTTTCCGTAATGCCTAATAGCTTACCGGCTTTTGTTTGATTGCCGTTCGTCTTTTTCAGCGAATCATATATTAATTTTTTTTCCAGAGCTTCCACCTGCTCGGTTAAAGTGCCTTCCTCTTCTTCGTTTATTCTTTTCTCTTCGACAAAACCTTTAATGTTAAAAGGCATATCGTTTAATGTAATTATTTTTCCTCTTGAAAGCACTACTGCTCTTTCTATAATATTTTCAAGCTCGCGGACATTGCCGGGGTAATTATATTTTAAAAGCATATCGAAAACTTCTTTGGAAATTTCCAGGTTTTGCTTTTCATTCTCCTTTGAATATTTTAATATAAATAATTCAATAAGCGGCAGAATGTCTTCTCTCCTCTCTCTTAAAGCAGGAATTTTTATCGAAACGATATTCAGCCTGTAATATAGGTCTTCTCTAAATTCCCCGGCCTGCATTTTCTTTTCAAGGTCCTGATTTGTAGCGGCAATTACTCTCACATCTATGCTCATACTTTCTGTTGAGCCGACTCTTTCAATTTTCTGTTCTTGAAGTACGCGCAGCAGCTTAACCTGGGCAGACGGCGGTGTATCTCCAATTTCATCTAAAAAAATTGTCCCTTTGTCCGCTAATTCGAACCAGCCTTTTTTCATTCGCTCGGCGCCGGTAAAAGAACCCTTTTCATGACCGAACAACTCACTTTCAATTAGATTAGAAGAAAGAGCCGAAATATTTACCGCAACAAACGGTTTATCTTTCCGGGGGCTTAAGTAATGAATCGATTTAGCCAATACTTCCTTCCCTGTCCCGCTTTCACCTGTTATTAGCACAGTGGCCTTACTTTCCGCAACCCGTGCTGCAATGCTAATTACCTCTGCCATTTTAGGAGAGTTGGATACAACAGAAGTTATTTTATACTTTTCCTGAAGTTGAGTTTTTAATAATTCGTTTTCGGATTTTAAATTCTTATGTTCAATAATTCTATCTAATAAAATGTCCAGTTCGTCCAGGTCGACTGGTTTGGAAATATAATCATCGGCGCCTAAACGTATAGTTTTAACTGCATTTTCAACCGTACCGAAAGCCGTAATAATAACAAAGCTTATTTGCGGATTTATTTTTTTAACTTCCTTAAGCACATCCAGCCCTGTCATTCCCGGCATTTTAAAATCCGAAAGTATTATATCAATCAAGTTTTCGTTTGTTATTTTAATTCCCTCTTCCCCTGAGGAGGCAGAGAAAATCTTAAAGCCCTTTTTTTTAAGATAGCCCGTTAAAATATCGCGCTGTGCTTTCTCGTCGTCGATTATTAAAATAGAAAAATTCTTCATTTGGCCGGTATTTTTATTATAAATTTTGTCCCATGATTCATTTTACTTTCTACTATTATCGTGCCATTATGTTGATTAACAATTTTTTGAGAAATACTTAGTCCCAAACCATTTCCCTCTTTCTTTGTAGTAAAGTAAAGATCGAAAATTCTCTTTAACTGGTTCTCCTCAATTCCTTTGCCGTTATCTTCAATTACGATATTAAGCAAATTGGCTGATTTATAATAATTGATATTTACAAAACCATTTTCATCAACTGCATCAATTGCATTTTGAACAATATTCATTAATGCTTGTTTCATAAGTTCAGGATCAATTCTTATCTTGATGGAATCCGAAGATAATTTTTGAAGATTTATTTTTTTTAATTTTGACTGATCGACATAGAGCCTGTAAATGTCTTCGAAATATTCGTTAGCTTCAATAATCTTGGGCTCAATTTCCAGGGGTTTTGCATAATTTAAAAATTGAGTTATAATTTTATTAATGCGGGTAACTTCATCTTTTAAAACATTTAAAATCGAATTATACTCTTCCGGATCTTTATTAGGTGAAAATTCCTTGTTTAATCGTTGGGCAATCATTCCTATTGCATTTATCGGGTTCCGTATCTCATGCGCAACGCCGGAAGCAAGCTCACCCATTGCCGAAAGTTTTTCCTGTCTTTTAGATTGTTCTTCCAGGTTCTTTCTTTCGGTAAAATCGTTTATAACTATCGTATAATTCTCAATTATATTTTGGTCATTTAAATTTTTAGTAAAGCTTAAGCTTAAGAATTTGGTCTGGTTATTTATTTCAACTGTCTGCCGAATATCTGCCGTATTATTATCACTTGTTTTTGCCGCATCCAAAATAAAGGTTAATTTTCCATCTAAAAAATATCTTAGATTCTGACCAATTACTTTATCACGTTTGATCTTAAATAATTCTTCAGCGGATTTATTAAAAAGAGTAATTGAAAATTCATTATTAACCACTATAACAGCTTCCCTCATATCTTCCAATATGGTGCCGGTAAAGGTTTTAAATTTCCCGAACTCATTTGATACCGCTTGTAAATTTTGGGTAGTGAAAATTATACTTAAAACTATTATGGATATTGCGGCTAATATTATTGAAATTATTATTATACGCCTATACATTCTTGCTTCCAGACTTTTTACTTCGTCTAGTGATATTCCCAGCCTGTATATTCCCACAACATCATTATCGAATTCCAGGCGCTTTACAACCTCATATATCTCATGCCCATTGAATTTTGATATCCTCATAAATGTTGAATCCGATTTTTCAGCATTTTCAAGAAATTTATCTCCCTCAATTGGGTCCATAGATTTTACGGAGTTGCTTGCAGCAAGAATTCCAATAGTATCCTGAAGAGCTATATATTCAATACCCGAATTATCTGCTATATCTTGTATTATTCTGCCTATTCCTATTTTCTTTCTGAACTCTAAAAAATCTTTTGCATCAAGATTAAGTACAATTGCACCTTTATTAAATGCTCTTGCAATGGCAACTGAAAATCTTTCTTCGTTGCTGTATTCGGAATTTTTCAGTCCTATAATTAATTGTTTGGTTTTTCCCGTTAAAATTGACTTAAGCTGATTATAACGGTTAACCCTTTCTTCCGGGTGAATATGCCCGGGAAGCGGAACACGGTTTGTTAAAACTCGATCCCCTTTTTTATTAAAGATGTTTATTCTGAATAGATTATTTTCTTTTCCTAATTGAATTAATTTCGAACGCGTAAGTAAGTTTAAACTGTCCAAACTTCTTATAAGCCTTGCATTATCCAGAAGACGAACTGCGATTAAATTCTCAATTTCATCGCTTGCATTCAAAGTATTAACACTGCTTAAAGAGATTGTTTCAATTAGGGATGAAGACTGCTCGGAAAGAACACGAAAAATTTCCTTTTTACTTTCATTCAACTCGAAATATGCGGAGGTTATCATAACTATACCGATAATGACGGAAATTACAATAACAATTTTAGGCTGAAGCTTAAATTTATATTTCATCTGATTTTAATAATTATCATACTACAAAATTAAACAAATGTTATGCTTATAAGAATAAAAAAATGATTATGAATACAATTTATTTAACGACCTAAAAGTCGCGACTCCTCGCCTTTACAGTCGAAGTTTAATAACCTTTCAATAAAACATTCAATTTTTATTAAAATATCTTTCTTTAGAAATGGCACGTCAATTGTTTAATGAGTATGGAAATCAATTAATCAAAATTAAACGGGAGATACAACATGAAAGGAACAAGAAGGTTATTTATCGTAGCGGGATTCGCTATGTTACTAGGATTGTTTTTCGTAAGCGGCGAATCCTTCGGTCAAAACAAAGCTAAAAAATACGGACACGGTTTTGTTGATTTAAATGGCGACGGTATAAATGATTATGCTCTTGATTCGGACGGCGACGGAATACCTAACTGTCAGGATCCCGATTATGTTCGTCCGCTTGACGGATCCGGACAAAAGTTTATGAACGGCAGAATGGCCAAATTCGGCCGCGGCGGTTATGGACCGGGTGATGGAACAGGTAATAAAGGTATAGGACCAAAAGATGGAACTGGTTATGGCCCTGGGACAGGAACTGGAACCGGTATATGTGACGGAACCGGACCAAAAGGAAAAACATTTAGAGCCGGCAGAAGATAAACTTTCCATCATACCAAAGCAGCGGTTATTTATGCCGCTGCTTTTTATTTTAAACATTATTACAACACACATATATAATAATTATCATCATTAAATCTCATCTTTAAATTAAATTTTTGCTTAAATTAAAACCTGTGCCTTATTATTTATCATTCATTAAATTAAACGAATGGAAAAATTATTTTTATAAAAACAAATTTATTATCTTTTAGAGGTTTTAATGAAACACGAAAATGTAAAAACTGGGATATGCCAGGTTTGCAATAAGACCAAAAAATTATCTGAACTGATGCCGATTACGTCTATTCGAAATTCACTTGTAGAGTTAATCAAAAATAACGGCAGCCAATTGGATTTAAACGGATTTGTCTGTATTGAAGACCTTAACAAGTTAAGAGGCAGATATGTTCAAAAAGTACTTGAAGAAGAAAAAGGCGAATTATCTTCCTTTGATAAAGAAGTATTGGATAGTATAATCAATAAGGATTTGCTTAGTAAAAATGTAACCCAGGATTTTGATGAAAAATTAACATTCGGCGAAAGACTTTCGGATAAGATTGCACAGTTCGGGGGAAGTTGGGTTTTTATTTCTATATTCGGGATATTTTTATTTGTTTGGATGGCAATTAATGTTGTTGTTTTAACTCTCCATCCGTTCGATCCTTATCCATTTATTTTATTAAACCTAATTCTTTCATGTATTGCAGCAATTCAAGCTCCCATTATCATGATGAGTCAAAACCGGCAGGAAGAGAAGGACAGAAAGAGAGCTATGCACGATTACCAGGTAAATTTAAAAGCTGAAATTGAAATAAGACAGATTAACGATAAAATCGATCATTTAATGATGCAGCAAGGACAAAAAATGCTTGAGATACAGGAAATTCAAATTGAATTGATGGAAGAGATTTCCAATAAGATGAAAAAATAATTCATTAAATAATTTCCATCCGGTATATGAAAAAAATTATAAATTTATTTTTATCTAAAATTATTTGTTGTAATTTTATCTCCGAATTTTAATTTATGTGAAAATATGGACCCAATAAGAAACACAATACATCCTGAAGTTAGAATCGGTCATATACATCTTACCGTATCTGATCTTGAAAAATCATTAAAATTTTATAGAGACCTGCTCGGCTTTGAAATTACCGCCACTTACGGAAGATCTGCAGTGTTTCTGTCTGCCGGAGGATATCATCATCATATTGGATTAAATACCTGGCAGGGAAAAGGCGCTACTCCTCCGCCTGAAGGGCATACAGGGCTTTATCATTTCGCAAT
Source organism: uncultured Ignavibacteriaceae bacterium (assembly GCA_964530445.1). Taxonomy (GTDB): domain Bacteria; phylum Bacteroidota; class Ignavibacteria; order Ignavibacteriales; family Ignavibacteriaceae; genus FEN-1297. Next base: position 12,686 of record CAZHBJ010000040.1, on the reverse strand, counting down.
TCTTTATCCCAGCAGACTGGAATTAGCAAAAGTTTTAAAAAGATTGTATGAAATTAATTATCCTATTGAAGGCGCATCCGATCATGGTGTATCCGAATCAATTTATTTAACCGACCCCGACGGTAACGGAGTGGAATTATATACCGATAGACCAATCCAGGATTGGCCGATTGACGAAGAAGGACATTTACAAATGACGACCAAACATCTTGATATACTTGACCTTCTTTCCGAGCTCGATCATGATTTTTAGTTAATGCAATTAACTTGGAAATAATTAGTTATTTGTTTGACCTTCCGTTATTTTTTTTGCTTATTAAGAGCGTAAAAATTCTGAACCTCTGAATTATCTATTTCATATCATATAAAAAGTAAATAAGACTATAAAATATTAAACGGGTATTTTATGGGATTAAAAAACAAATCAATATTTTTTACCGACGGCGAGAAACTGGAAAACTATTCGATTTCAAATCAATTTGCCGAACACTTAGAATTTATACTTGTTAGAGACAAGGTTACTGCCGCACCGGATGATGCTTATTTTGCTCTTTCATTATCTGTACGCGACAGACTGGTACGGCGATGGTTAAGGACACAGCAGCAATACAAAAACCATGATGTAAAACGGGTTTATTACCTCTCGCTGGAATTTTTAATAGGCAGACTTTTGGGGAATGCACTCATAAACTTAAATTTTTATGACGAATGCTATAATGTTCTAATGGAAGATGGCTATAGTCTTGAAGATATTAGAGATCTGGAAAATGATATGGCACTCGGCAATGGGGGGCTTGGACGGTTGGCAGCGTGTTTTCTGGATTCAATGGCTACCCTGGAACTTCCTGCATTCGGCTATGGAATTAGGTATGAATACGGAATTTTTAAACAGGATATTGTTAACGGATATCAAGTTGAAATACCTGACAATTGGTTAAGCTATGGAAATCCCTGGGAAATATTAAGAAGGGACCTTGTTTTCAGGGTTAAATTTCATGGAAGAGTAAACTCATACAAAGATTCTACCGGCAGACTTAGATTTGACTGGATAGATACGGATGACGTTTTAGCCGTTGCATATGACGTTCCGGTTCCCGGTTACAGAACAAATACCGTAAATAATCTTAGACTATGGCAGGCAAAATCAACTAGTGAATTTGATTTTCAAAAATTTAACAGCGGCAATTATATTGAAGCAGTTGAATCCAAAAATGAATCGGAAAACATCTCCAAAGTTCTTTACCCGAACGATACTTTTGATCAAGGAAGGATCTTAAGATTAAAGCAACAATACTTTTTTGCTTCTGCAACTTTGCAGGATATAATTAGAAAGTACAAAATTAATCATCAGTCTTTCGATCAATTTGCCGATAAAACAGCAATTCAATTAAACGACACTCATCCTGTTGTTTCTATACCCGAGTTAATGCGGATTCTTTTAGATGAACACGATATGGATTGGGATAAAGCTTGGAATATTACGGTGAACACTTTTGCGTATACCAACCATACTGTTGTACCGGAAGCACTTGAAGAATGGCCGGTTTCAATCTGGGAGAATTTAATTCCGAGGCATCTTCAAATAGTTTATGAAATAAACCAAAGATTTTTGGATTATGTGCGTGCAAATTATCCAACGGATGATTCTACAATTGCCGAGTTGTCAATTATCCGGGAAGGAGCGAACAAAAATATAAAAATGTCCAACCTTGCCATCGTGGGTTCTCATTCAATAAACGGAGTTGCCGAATTGCATACTGATATTTTAAAGGAAAAAATTTTCGCTCACTTTTATAAAATCTTCCCGGAAAAATTTGTAAACATTACTAACGGAATTACACCGCGCCGCTGGTTAAAATCTGCAAACCCGCTTTTATCAGGCTTAATTACCGATAAAATTGGAAACGGATGGTCGAAGAATTTAGGTAAGTTAAAAAAGATTGAGAAACTAATTGATGATGAACAATTTAGAGAAAATTGGAGAAGCTCAAAATGGCTTAATAAAAAATTACTGATTGCCATAATGGAAAAAGAACATCAGGTTAAAATTAATCCGGAATCAATGTTCGATGTTCAAATAAAAAGGTTCCATGAATATAAAAGACAGCTTTTAAATGTTTTGCACATAATTACTCTTTATAAAAGGCTTAAAGAAAATCCGAACATGGATATGGTTCCCCGGACAATTATTTTCGCCGGTAAAGCAGCCCCTGCTTATTTTGCCGCTAAGCAGATAATTAAACTTATCAATTCCGTTGCGGATGTTGTAAATAACGATAAAGATATTAACGGCAAGCTTAAAGTTGTATTCATAAAAAATTATTCTGTTACTTTGGCGGAAAGGATAATACCTGCATCAGATTTATCGGAACAAATTTCGACAGCAGGTCTTGAAGCATCCGGTACCGGAAATATGAAATTTGCTTTGAACGGAGCTCTTACTATCGGTACAATGGACGGAGCAAATATAGAAATTAGAGAAGAAGTCGGAGACGAAAATATTTTTATATTCGGATTGACGGCAAATGAAGTTCTCAAATTAAAACGAAACGGGTACAATCCCCGCGAGTATTATGAAAAGAATTATGAATTAAAAAAAGCTGTCGATATGATATCCTCAAACTATTTTAATAGAGAAGAACCAGGGATTTTCGACTCGATGGTTGAAGGTTTAATGAACCTGGATTATTACTGCATTTTTGCCGACTATGAATCTTACATCATGACACAAGAAAAAGTAAGCGGGCTTTATTCGGATATCGAAGAGTGGACAAAAAAATCAATTTTAAATGTTGCCAGAATTGGAAAGTTTTCAAGCGACAGAGCTATAAATGAATATGCTAAAAAAATCTGGAACGTAGAGAAATTGAAAATTAAGCTCAATAAATCTTAAAATATTTTTTCATTTTTCTAAATTTATTTTGTTTTTTATGATTTTATCGTAATATTTACGTAATTAATTACGTAATTTATAATATAAATTATTATGAAATCACAAAACGATACAATTAAACAACTTGGGGAAATTGCATTAGGCAGTAGGTTTAAAAGATTAAGCGACCGTTTTATGAACGAAGTTTCCAATATTTACGAAGCTCAGAAAATAGATTTCGAACCGAAATGGTTTGCTCTAACCTATTATCTTTATGAAAACGATTCTGCTTCAATACTTGAACTGGCTGCTTCATTAGGATTTTCTCACCCGGCCATAATTCAATTAATTAACCAAATGGGGAAAAAGAAGCTTATTGAAACTTTTAAGGATAATACCGACAAACGAAAAACGATGGTCATGCTTACAAAGGATGGCAGAACTTTATTTAATTCTCTGCAGCCTTTGCTATCGGATATTGAAGATTCGGTAAAAGAAATAACCAGCCTTACAGGTTATGATGTCCTTCATGTTATTGAATCCATTGAAAAAGTATTGGATGAAAAAAATCTTCAAACAAGAACTCTTGAAAGAACAAAAAAGAGAATGTTGGATTCCGTCGAGATACTCAGGTATTCTTCAAAATATAAAGAGTTTTTTAAGAATCTGAATTACGAATGGCTTGAAAAATATTTTAATGTTGAGCTTGAAGATGAAAGATTGTTATCCGACCCTGATAAGTATATAATTGAAAAAGGAGGAGAAATATTTTTTGCCAGGGATAACGGAGAAATTGTAGGTACTTGCGCTGCCATAAAAGTTGATAAAAAGACTTATGAACTCGCTAAAATGGCTGTTACTGAAAAATCGCAGGGAAAGCAGATAGGAAAAAAATTAGCATTATCCGTAATTGGTTTTGCATACTCAAAAGGTGCAAAATCAATTATTCTTGAAACAAGCCATAAACTTCAGCCTGCAATTAAATTATATGAATCTCTTGGTTTTAAATATTCAAATTATAGCCCGGACTCAAAATACGAGAGACAAACATTTCAAATGATATTGGAATTATAAAAATATTGCACATATAAATGAAGCGGTGCAATAATCTTATTATTATTCTTTAACAGCCGAAATTCTTAGTCTTTTATAATCAATAAACCATTTCCCATCTTTAATATTAGTAGGGAGTAGCTTATCGGAAATATGTTTGACAAGCTTTTTCTTTTCAACCGGATTTATTCCTTCAAAAAAATTCTTAGCGAACATTTCCAGCCAGTCTTCAATCGTATCTTTTTCGTTTAAAAAAGTATCGCGGTCGAAATGTGCGGAATAAATAACGCGGAATCCATTCTTTTCTAGTAGAGAAGCATATTCTCCTACAGACGGGAAATACCACATGACCATTTCGGAATTTTTTTTATAGCCGCTCTCGGCTAAGGTTTTTCTTAAAGCATCTATTACTCTTTTAACATTATCTTTACCACCCATTTCAAGGACAAATCTTCCGCCCCTTTTTAAATTTTCATAAACACACGAGACAGCTTCTTCTTTTTGAAGTACCCAATGCAATACTGCGTTAGAAAAAACAGCATCAAATTTTTCGGAGAAATAAAAATCCACAGCATTCTTCACTTCAAACTTTATGCTTGGATAATTTTGCTTTGCGAGTTTAATCATTTCTTCCGAGCTATCAATACCGGTTATATCAGCGCCGGACTTTGCAATTAAATTTGTCAAATGTCCTGTCCCGCAGCCCAAATCAAGAATTTTTTCGCCAGGCTTAGGCTCTAATAAACTTAATAGGTCTTCTCCGTACTTAAAGACATAAGAATGTTTCTTATCATATAAGTTCGAATCCCACTTTTTCTCAATTTGATTTTTATTTTCCATGACTTTTTAATTCTAAAAATTATTTTTTATTGCAAAATAATTTCTTTCCCTAATTGAGCTTCATAAACTTTAATTTTTTTATTGATATTTAATATCGAAGCACCCATCCAGTCGATTGCTTCCGGTTCACCATGAATCAGAATTACTTTTTCCGGTTTTAGCTTCATAACAATTTTCAAAAGATCTTCTCTCCTGGAATGTGCGGAAAATCTAAAATTCTCAATAGTACACTTAACTTCCTCATCTTCTTCCGAATTATTCAGTTTTATTTTTTCCCCTTTATTTGTATTTGCTATTTTAAATCCCGGTGTACTTTCTTCCATATAGCCGACCGTAAATATTGCGGAACCGGCATGTTTAATCCAGTGCTTTGCAAGATTAAACGAAGCAGTGCCTTCCATCATCATGCCGCTGGAAGCAAGAACGATACAAGGATTATTAAAAAAAGTTTCTGCTCTTTCAACTTCATATAAATTTTTTCTCGGAATGGCCTTTATTTCAAATTCGGGATCGATCATATTAACGACATAACGATTGTAATCATAAACCCTGCTTATTTTATCAGCTATGCCGCCGGAATATATATCCACCGCTGCAATTTTATTCTGCTGCATAAGATTCCAGATAAGAGAAATCATTTCCTGCATCTTGCCGAGAGAAAATACGGGGATAAGAATTGATCCGCCCCCGTTTATTATTTTATTAACCGACCCGGCAAATCTTCTTTCTTCCTCTTTCCATTCCGATATAGCTGATGAATCTGTTGCACCGTAAGTTGATTCCAGAATTAAAATATCAACCTTTCCCAGAGGTAAAACCGCACCTTTTAACAGTGTTTGATTTTTAAGATTAATATCCCCGGTATAAAATATTTTTTCACCATTATATTCCAAAAGAATACCGGCCGAGCCGAGTATATGGCCTGCATCCGAAAATTTTGCTTTTATTGAATTTTCATTTTCATTAAAAACATTACCTACAATAAAATCTTCATTATAAGCTTTGTATTCCATGCTTTGGATTAATAAATCAATTTCATCATGTGAATAAACAACTATCGTGTCTTCTTCCGTCAATTGCTTTTTTAAGATCTCCACCGAATCATGCAGCGTTAATTCCGCCAAAGCCCTTGTTTGAGGAGTTAAAATTATTTTTATATACGGGTGTCTTTTCACAAGATAAGGCAGGGCGCTTAAGTGGTCCTGATGTGCATGTGAAATTAGGACATAATCCACAGTTAAATCTTTAATTAAATCGAATTCCGGCAGGGCATCCAGCCCTTTTTTCTGAGGATGCATTCCGCAGTCAAGAATAATACCTGCACCTCCGATATTAAGATAAAAACAACTTGCACCTATTTCGCCGGCACCGCCTAAGGGAAGAAATTTAATCATCAATTAAAAATGAAATGTATTTTATAATTAAGTTTGAACTTATTATTAAACTAATTGATAATCAAATTTCCAGAGCTATATTTTCGTGTCCCTTTAGTATAAAAATGCTTCGGCTATTTCGCTTTGGAAAGTTAAGATTTGTATCCAACCATCCATTAGCGGTATTATACCGGTTAAATGAATTATTTTGATTTATTGAAGAAAATCCGATATTCTTAAAACACGTTTACCTTTATGTTTTGCATTCATATATATGATAATTAAAAGATTAAGAAACATTCAATTTTAAAAAGCTTAATTTTTAAGAAAAATACATAAATAATTTTTTTTCTAATTGTAACTATTTAAATATTCATTTCGTCTATAATTAAAAAGATGTTGAAGTCTCTAAGATATAAGCTATTGATTCAGCAGCATAAAAACAGAATTTACAGTTATTCTCTTTATATGCTAAGAAACAAGTTGGACGCAGATGATGTTACTCAAGAGGTATTCATCAGAATCTGGAATAACTTCGAAAAATTTGATGCAAATGCTGCTAAATCCTGGATAATGAAAACAACACATAATTTATGTCTTGATTATTTAAGGAGGCGAAAGTTGGCAACTGAGAGAGAATATGTTATTGATGAAGATTCCAAAGAGAGAATTCAAAATAATGACAGGTTCAGCGACCCTGAATTGGAAACGAGACGTGAAATATTAAAAGAAAAAATACATGAAGCGATAGAAAAATTGCCTGAAAATTTTAAAAGTATTTTTGTTATGTACGAACTGCAGGGTTTAAAATATAAAGAGATCAGCGAAATACTAAATTTACCGCTTAACAGCGTACGGGTATACCTTTTAAGAGCAAGAAAAAAACTTCAGGAAGAATTAAGAGAGTTTAAACATGAAACAACAGAAAATTATTGACGATAAGTATCTGGATAAAATTATTTCCGTTGCTTACGGAGATGCAGGTATTTTAGATAAACTAATTGTTTATAGGGATGCAAAAAAAAATCCTCAAGTGAAAAAACTTTTGGATGAATACAAGGCAACGGCGGTTGAAGTTAAAGATATTGCTTTTAATAAATGCCCAGATAATATTATAGAAAATGCCGAAGCACAAATTAGGAAAGAGAAAGCGCCGGTTAAATATTCAATAGTTTTTCAAAAACCGGTTTATTCATCTGCGGCATTGGCAATAATTATTGCGATTGCAGCTTTATTAATATTCAGGCAGCCTAACCAGAGGCAAAAATATTCAAAAGCCGAAGTTTTAACTGCCGAAATGCAGGTTAAGCAATCATTGGGTTTGGTAGGAAAAATCTTTAAGAAAACACAAAATACAATTACGTATGATGTACTGGATAAACAGGTTGCCCCGCCTATTAAAAAGGGCATGAACGTTGTAAATAATTTATTAAACGGAGGATAAAATGAAAACCGTAATCAAAATACTTTTGCTGTCCATAATTACATTTTCGCTGAGTTTGTATGCTCAAGATAAGAACGATTATTCGAATGAACCGGGCTACGTAGATTTCGGTAATCTTACTTCATTTATGAAAAGCGACAATGTTACCGAAGTAAATGTTGAAGGTTACTTAATGAAAATGGTCAGTAATCTTACTGAAAAAAGCGACCCCGAATTATCTCAAATGTTAAGAGGCTTAAAATTAATTAAAGTCTATTCATTCGATGCAAATGCTAAAAATTCCGATCAATTGATGAGTAAAATAGACAAAATCGATAACTTGCTTACTAGTAAAAACTGGGACCGTATTGTTAAGGTACGAAGCGATAAAGAGAATACCAATGTTTACATAAAAACTACTCCGGATCAGAAAACAATCGTCGGTCTGGTAGTAACATCTCTGGAAAAGGACGGCGAATCTGCATTCGTTAACATTGTCGGACATATTGATATGGACGCTTTGGGGAGACTCGGCAGCAAGTTTGATATTCCATCGCTTGAAAATATTCATAAATAAAGGAGGATAAAATGAAAAAGTTTTTAACTATTTCGCCCTTTATAATTATATTGCTTTCAAGCACCTTATTTGTAGGCTGCTTTGGTGTTGATGGAAATTTTTCCAGTCTTAAAAACAAAATTCTTTCATCAACCGGGAATCGTTACTACACCGATGTGGAACTTTCAGTCGGATCATTAGGAATATCAATTGCAAAAGCCGTAGTAAAAACGGATGATAACGACCGGAATGCAAAGGAAATACTCGATAACATTTCGCATGTTCAAATAGGAGTATATAAGAACCATCACTCTTCGTCTTTTAACAATAGTTTTAAAATATTGGAGGATATTGATTCGCAGATGACGGGAAATGGGTGGCAATATGTAGTAAGGAGTCGCTGCAATAAAGAAGTTACAGGTGTGTATGTAAAGATTATAAATGGCAACGAATTAAAAGAACTGTTTGTAGTAAGCTTAAACCACCGGGAGCTGACGCTGGTTCAAGTAAAAGGAAATCTTGAAAAAGTTCTGGAAACGGCAATAAGAGAAAAAGGATTTAACCTCGGTCATTCATTTGCATTTAATTAATAAGAATCTTTAACACGCGATTTATAGAAAGTAAAACCCGCTGTTTAGCGGGTTTTTAATTTTATAATATTTATTCTGCTCTAAATTATTTTTCGAAATCAACCTTAATTCCGCTGAACCATAATTTGAATTTTTTATCCGGGCCACTATGTGTGGTTGAAATAGTAAATCCGTTATAACTTTTATTCCCCTCCCATGTAGCCGGGAAAGGATGCTTTTTACTTCCGCCGTGTAAATAAACCCATTGATGAATCATATTGTCTTTATTCAAATATAAATCAAATTGATCGCCGGGAGTATAGCCGACTTTGTTAGAATACTGAACTATCAAACACCTGCCCTTCCCTTTTCCAATAGGATATTTTTTCATTCCTTCATCCGTAAACTTAACATTAGTATCCCATATTAAATGAAACGGGAATAAGAGCCAATAATTATCGTTAATAAAAGCGGCATCTATTTTTTTTGTCTTTGCATCCATTTTATCTTTGCGGTTATATGTTAGAGTTACATCCTTGCCGTCTTTGTCCTTTCCCCAATAAGTTATTTCCTTTGTCTTCGGATACCACTCCCACTTCCTGCTCATTTTCTTTCCGCCGAATTCTACGTTAAATGTGTAATCAATCTTTTTAACCTTTGAGAAAGCATCAACGCCGTAAGCTTTGGCAACCTTTTCATTCAACGTAGTTTCTTTTTTATCCGGTTTATTGTTTATAGTCCTTTTTACAGGACTATTGCTTTCGATAAAATTTAATGAAGGCAAATCGGCTAATGTTACACCGGCTTTGTTTATTGTAATATTAAAATGCCGGATATTTAGTAATCCTATTACCAATATTGATAATATCAATATTATACCGGTTATCGATAAAAGTTTTCTTTGAAAGAATGTTCGCATTTTATTGTCCTTTTTATTTAATTTTTAATTTTGAAGTTGTATTAACAAATGTAAAAACAAGTATTCAATCGATTTGATTAAACTAGTAATATCCGCATGAAGTTATGACAAAATAATTATATGGGCTTTATAGTTCAATATAAAAGATATGAAAAGTGTTTTAGAGCAATATTAAAAAGATATGATTAGGGAGAAAAGAAGCCATGCTTTATAAAATGTTTTCAAATTATAAAGGATATATTAAGGTAATATTTAATGAAGTATCTATTTCCCATGCTTTATTTTAAATAGCAATGAAGATTTTCAAAATGAAATTTAAATTTAATAGCTTGCAAATTATTTTCAACAGAGTATGAATTTTCGATAAGAACCATTTTTATGTATGAAAAATAGTTCTATTCCAATTATTTTTTGAATTCTTCTCTCCTATGTTTCAGGTAGCTCCTAAAGATTAGAATTTGAGTTACGGCAACTGCACTAAATACTCCGACTAAAATTAAGATAACGGGCGTATGCATTTCAATTCCTTAAATTTAATTTTTAACATGAAAATTAATAACCGAATATATCCGCAGAAGATGGTATAGCAATTTATAATTTTTTTGATCGATATTAATATAACCAAACAGATCTTCTTTATAAACCTTAAAAAAACATCATTAGATCGGAAGCACATTATTTTAAAAATCAGCTATATGCATGATTTTAATATTGCAAATTCCTTTAGGAAGTTTCTTATATCATAAAATTAAATTTTTAGTGGAATAATAAAATTTTATAACTTAATTTATTACTAAATAATAAAGGATTTTAATATGCGAAGGTTTATTTCATCGGAATTATTTTTTAGAATAATACCGGCATTATTATTCCTTTTATTCGCAAATCCTATAATATCACAAACAAAAACACATCATAAAAAAATGGAAATAAAGTTATACAGCACAGCATTCAAGGATGGTGAATTTATCCCGTCCAAATACACGTGCGAAGGTTCCAATATTTCCCCTCAAATCCATTGGGATGAGGAGTTAAAAGATGTAAAATCTTTTGCAATAATTGTTGATGATCCGGATGCCCCGGGCGGAGATTTTGTTCACTGGGTAATCTATAATATTCCCGCATCGGTAAGAGAACTTCATGAGGATGTAACACCGTCAAGAAATATATCCGATCAGATTTTGTTAGGCACTAATAGTTTCGGACACATCGGGTACGGCGGTCCTTGTCCTCCTGCAGGAAATCCGCATAGATATTTTTTCAGAATTTACGCGCTCGATACCGTTCTGCATCATCTCGGATCAGGAGCTATGAAAGCACAGTTGCTTAAAGCAATGCAGGGTCATATAATCGGCGAAGGCGAATTAATAGGGAAGTATAAAAGATCGAGATAAAATTATATAATTTTTATTCGGCTAATTTAGGCGCGCCGGTTATATAATGCACAAGCTGATCGATGACAAATTCCTTTTCGTCGATTACTGCTTTGACTATATCACCGATTGAAATAATTCCGATAAGCTTTTCACTATCGATTACAGGCAAATGTCTGACCCGTTTGCTGATCATCAATGCCATACACTCTTCCGTACTTAGCCCGGAATTTACATATAGTACTTTTGAGGACATTATTTCGCTTACCAACGTATCTTTGGAAAACTTTCCGTGCAGTATAACTTTTCTTGCATAATCTCTTTCGGACATACTTCCGGCAAGATTCTCGTCCTTAATCACCAATAATGCGCCTATTTTTTTTTCCGCCATAAGCTTTAGCGCATCAAGAACAGTAGAATCTGGAGATATAGACCAAATCTGCTTCCCTTTATTTTCCAAGATTTCATGAACTGTTTTCATATATTATGCCTTTCGCAAATTATTTTAGATTAAATATGCAATGCCCGATTAGAAAAATATTAATGCCGCAAATTGTAGTTTCGCAATGAGGAAATAATTAATAAAATTTATCCTTATGGAGAATAAGCAATTATTTTAAACAATTCCAATTAATTCGGAAATTATTTTTATCACTTTAAAATGAATGTTGATTGCTGAAATTAGAATTGCTCACCTAAGTATTGGATTTTTATATTAAGATATGAAAACTTTTAAGGATTTAAATCGTTGTCGTAGAGAATTCTATTTAGTTGATCAAGCTAATAAATTTTTATGCTTTCCGCCTAAATAGATAACTCTACGACTAATTAGTTTTTAACCTTTGCCTGCATACAGATTGTTTTTAACCGAAACTGCGTCGGTATAAAACCTGACAAGATTCCCGGCCCAAGCGCTCTGTGCTACAGACATAACATTTCCCTCCAACAATACTGTTCCGTTATTTACAATAATGTGTATAGGTGGATTCGCCATATACTCCATTCCGGCAAACTCAGGATCGTTGTAAATTAATCTTGCGACTCTTATTCCTACCCTTCCCGGTCCGAAGGTTGGTTTAATATTATTGACTATCTTTTTCACACCTTTAACTTTTTCCGCTTCTCTTTGGAATTGTTCTACATACCAGGGAAGATGCACCCATCCGTTTAATGTTACAATTCCGTTGGTATCTTGAACCGTTACCCAATCGAAAATGCCGTAAAATACATTATTATATATTCGTTTTTGAACTGCTTTTATGATTTTTATGGAAGGAAAATTCGAACTGACAACGTGAATCTTATTTATAACGATATGACTATCTTCTACCTTTTGTGTTTCATCCGCAGCTAATCTTTTATCGAATAACGTCGGCACTGATCCGGTAAGCACTATTTTATTATCCGATACATTTACTTTTATATTACCGTCTTTCAGCAGGTTATCTTTAGCCAATCTATATTCAACAAATATTTTTATGTTACTGTTCGAAGGTTTTTTGATATTGCCCTGTGCATAAATAGGTTCTAATAATAAACCAAAGCCAAGGAATAAATATAGTGTACTCAATACCATTATTTTAATTTTATCTTTCATTTCATTACCCTCTTTCAATGAACTTCTTTATTATCATACATTTTCAAAAGCATTTCATAAAATCAATTATCTAAAAACTCCATTCAGCTTTTTAGACGTTCATTAAAAGAC
>CAZHBJ010000039.1:0-22401 GCA_964530445.1 uncultured Ignavibacteriaceae bacterium | reverse complement strand
TTTTTTCTTTAACTTCTTTTGTCTCTTTCGCACTATTTTCACCGTATCTGCTGCCGGTGGATGTACCGCATGATAAAAGAAGTAATGGTAAAATAAACGTAATTATTATTAAATATTTTTTGCCACTCATTAATTTTTCCCTAAAAATTACTGCAATACACATAACCTAATATAAAATAATTATTTTTATGCCGAAAGTTGAATCTTTAATGAGATAATCAAAATCATAGCATAATTTGCAGTCATTTATTTTGTTTTGTAACCATTTATCATAGTTTGACTAAGGTTATTCCATTGAAAGATTATTTTGAGAAAAATCATTTAATTTCGTAAATTGCAATGTTATTCACAAAAAATTAATTAAATATGGCTGCAAAAAAGTATAAAATTTTGTTCATAACATCTGAAGTAGTACCCTTTGTTAAAACCGGCGGATTAGCAGATGTTTCCGCTGCTTTACCTCAAATGCTGGCCGAATTAGGCCATGAAGTGAGGATAGTCGTACCAAAATACGGCGCGGTCGATGATAGAAAATTTAAAATTCATGAAGTTGTTAGATTAAAAGACCTAAGCGTAAATATAGACGGAAAAGATGTTATCTTCTCGCTTAAGTCTTGTTTTTTACCCGGTCAAAAAGTAAGAGTTCAAATTTATTTTCTAGATAATCATGAATACTTCGGCAGCCGGAATAGTTTGTATGTCGATCCGGTTTCTGGCAAAGATTATCCGGATAATGATGAAAGATTTATACTTCTTACAAATGCAGTTTTTGAATTAATATCTAAGCTAGGCTGGATACCCGATATTATACACTGTAACGATTGGCAATGCGGACTAATACCTGCTTATCTTAAAACAATATATAAAGATGACGAACAATTTTCAAAATTTAAAGTTTTATTTACCATTCATAATTTAGCTTATCAGGGCATTTTTCCGAAATCATCTTTTAAGAAAACTGATTTACCGGAAGAATTTAATTCTGAAAAAGGACTTGAGATATACGGTAAAATAAATTTTATGAAATCAGGCTTGATGTTTGCCGATGTAATTAATACCGTAAGCGAAACATATTCAAACGAAATAAGAACGGATAATGAGTTAGGTGCAGGTTTAAAATCTGTTTTAGCGAAAAGAAAGAATGATCTATACGGTATAATAAACGGTATAGATACTAAAGTTTGGAATCCGGAAAAAGATAAACATCTGCCAAAAAAATATTCTGCACAAAATTTGAGTTCAAAAGTAATTAATAAGGAAGCATTAGCGAAAAAATTTGGTTTTAAATTTGATGAAAATATTCCGATTATCGGAATTATTTCCAGATTGTATGATGCTAAAGGATTGGATCTGATAAACAGTGCTTTTCAAGATTTAATGAAATTAAATATACAGATGGTATTGCTGGGTACCGGAGATAAAAAGTATCACCAATTCTTTGAAAAGATGAATAAAAAATATCCTGAAAAATTTTCATGCTATTTAGGTTTTGATGATGAGCTGGCACACTTAATTGAAGGAGGTGCGGATATTCTTCTTATGCCTTCAAGATATGAACCATGCGGACTCAATCAAATGTACAGCTTAATGTATGGAACCGTACCGCTGGTAAGAGAAACCGGGGGGTTGGCTGATACGGTTGTAAAATACAACGAGAAAACAGGGGAAGGTAACGGATTTATGTTTAAACAATATGAGGCATCGGCATTATTAAAAGAGTTAAAACGGGCTTTAAAAGTTTTTGAAGATAAAAAAGCCTGGCTTAAAATTATGAAAACCGGGATGAAATCGGATTTTAGCTGGAATTTGTCCGCCAAGAAATATGTCGATTTATACAAAACAGTTTTGAATAATGAGTAATGTCGAATTACGCTGTTTTTTTTGATAGAGACGGTACATTAAACGAAGATCCTGGTTACTTAGGTGATCCGAATCATTTGAAGTTATATCCGCATACCGGGGAAGTTTTATCTATTCTTAAAAATAAATTAGGATTAAAATTAGTAGTAATATCTAATCAATCCGGTATAGCAAGAGGGCTAATTAGTAAAGAAATGGTAGATTCGGTTAATGAAAAAATCAATGAACTTCTTTTAAAGAAAAATGTATCTATTGATGCATTCTACTACTGTCCCTCGCACCCTGAATTCAGCAGCGAGGAAGATTGCTGGTGCAGAAAACCTTCTCCGGAATTGGTTTATAAAGCTTCTGAAGAACTAAATATAGATTTAACAAAATCATACTTTGTAGGAGATTCTGTTACCGATATTGAATGCGGAATAAATGCCGGCTTAAAAACAGTTCTTGTAAAAACCGGCTATGGTGAGGAAAGTTTTTCTATCTTGCAAAAACAAAATAAATTTCCCACTTTTGTTGCTCAAAATATTATTGATGTTGGTTCATTCATCCAAAAAGACCTTTTAGGAGAAAATATTTGATTTATAGAAAATTATTGTTAATTATTGCCGGAGTATTAAGCTTATTTTTTTATTCGTGTAAAGATAATCCGACTTTAGTGGGAGCAAATTTGTTAACGAACGATTATCTGAATGTTAAGCAATTAGATTCATATAAGGATTCTCTTCAGCAAACTTCTTCATCCTATAAAAAAGTTATTCCGTTAGGCGGTTCAAACTATTTGTTAGTCGGTAATAACGCCAACGTGCAAGCATCTACGTTAGTTAAATATGCTATATCTTTACCGGATTCTATTATCACAGATTTAAATAATAAGGCAGCAAGTGTTATCTCTTCGTCAATTTATTTTATACCGATATATACATACGGAGATTCAAACGCTTCTTTCGATTTTTCTGTGCATAAAGTAAATAGTGCATGGACTACTGTCGGTTTTGATGCGGACAGCCTACCCGGATTATCGTATGATCAAACAGATATAAGCTCAAATCATATCATTACGGATTCTATTGTATCTGTGGATATATCAAATACTATTACTGAAAATTGGTTGAAAGATGTTGGGGATTCAACTTATAACACGGATTATGGAATTTATATATCGCCGGTTTCTGCTAAAAAAGTAGTAGGTTTTGAGTTATTAACATCAAGTGCAACATTTGCTCTGTCATTACAAATTGTTTTACAAAAATCCGGTGTATTTACAGATACACTCACTTTTTATCCGACCGAAGCAACTAGTGTCGTTACAGGCAGCATGCCGACTGCAGTTCAGGGAGATATGTTTATACAAAGCGGTTTATCTGTATATTCAAAGTTATGGATAGATATATCTTCCATTCCTAAAAATGCAAATATTAATAGTGCTACCTTAACTCTTACTAAAGATTCAGTTTCAACAATTACCGGCAGTTCATATTCCAATACACTAAAGATTTATATGCTTAAAGATAGTACTACTAATTTATTAGATTCAACTGCTACTACTATACTTCCCAGTTCGAATAATACGTTCACCGGAAGCATTAGTTCAATTGTTCAAAGCTGGGTTGACGGAAAAAGCAACCAGGGACTTCTGTTACAAACCTCATATCCTGCGGAAGGGCTGGAATTATTTGCGATTAAAAGCAGCAGTGCGGCAAATTTATCATTAAGACCGCGTTTGCAAGTAACTTATACAATTAAAAAATAGATATGAAATTAAAAATCAAGTATATACCTTTTATATTATTATTTGCCCAAGTAACTTTATTTTCACAGGCAAGTTCAAGCTATACCAGATTTGGAATAGGTAATATGGCGTATTCTTATTCTGCAAATGAGCTTGGGATCGGCCAGCTTGGTATATCAATTGCGCAAAGAGGATTTATTTCCTTAAATAATCCGGCTAGCTGGAATAAATTAGCTGCTACAAGATTCGAAACCAGCCTTTCTTATACAGGCTTGTATTTATCCGATTTCTCGAATAAAGATTTTAACGGGAAAGCTCAATTTAACGGCTTTGCATTTGCATTCCCCGTAAGTGTTGAACATGGTATTTCCGTTGGATTTGGTATTGTACCTTATTCAAAAATTAATTATCAAGTTGTTCAAAATTATTATACTCCCGGAACATCCGATCAGTATTCACTTACGTATAAAGGACAAGGAGGCCTTTCAAAACTGTTCATTGGTACTTCTTATAACTTACCTTTTAATTTAAGTGTTGGTGCTACTTTTGAATATTATTTTGGAAATATTGATTATTCTGCAACTTCCAATTTTACAAGCTCAGGCAACGTATCAGCTCAATATAACACCACTTATCAACCTAATGGATTGGGTACTACGATCGGTTTAATTAGCCCAGATTTCTCCGGTATTTTTAATTCTAAATCTATTACAGATTTTAAATTAGGACTTGCTGTAAACTATATTGGTTCCCTGAGTACTGATACGGTCTTATCATCCTATTCATCTTCAAGAAGTAACGGAGCGGATACAATAGGGATCGGCACTACTGAAATGAAAATTCCCGTAAGAATATGCGGCGGTTTAAGTTTTGTTTTGGATAAAAATTATTTATTTACGTTAGATGCTGCATCCCAAGCGTGGTCTAATTATACTTTTAATAATGTAAAAATACCGGAATTACAAAATTCATTATTATTGAGTGCCGGTTTTGAATATATACCGAAAGAGGAACTTGGTGCATCTGTTTGGGAACAAATTATATGGCGTGCAGGTTTAAGCTATGAAAAAACGCAATATAAAATAAATAATATCGGAATTAATCAATATGCAGTTTCAGGCGGTTTTTCTTTTCCTTTAAGTTATGCAAATACTATCGATTTTGCCGTTCAATACGGAATTAGAGGTAAAAAAGAATCGAACTTGATAAAAGAGAACTTTATAAAGATAAATTTCGGCCTTTCATTAGCCGAGCTTTGGTTTATAAGAAGAAATCATTAATATTAACAACAATTTGAAGGTTATAGGGTGAAAACAATAATCAATATATTCGTTTTAACTGTACTTACGGTTTTTATTCTAACTTCTTCAGCATTTCCGCGAACTGTCGTTCCAGATTCCGCAGCGGCTGCTGATTCAATGAAATTAATAACTAATTACAGTTTATTCTCTGAATATTATAAGAATAAAGATTATCAAAGCGCATTACCTTATGCATGGATAGTACTTAAGATGAATCCTAAAAAATTCAGCCAATGGATATTCTTTAAAATGGAAGACGGGTATTGGTTCCTTCATGATTCTTCCAATGCTTCTCAAGCAAAGATAAAATCAATTGATGATACCATTCGGTATTTTTATAACTTTGCTATGAAATACTATCCGGCTTCAGCAGGTTATTTTGAGGCCAGAAAAGCTTATGTGTCGGAATTATGGTTGCATATGAATCCGGATACTGTTATTAAAGAGTACGAGAAGGCTATCAAGGATGATTCTACAATTTCTACATATTATTACGATAGATTGGGCCAATTGTACAAAGATAATGCCAGTGATTCGAATAATTATAAAACTAAGGCGATTGATTTATATACTTATTTAAGTACAAAGGAACCTAATAATCCGCAATGGACTACTGAACTATCATCGCTTGTGGAAAATGTTACAAAGCTTGCCGAGATCAGGAAAAAATTATGGGATTTGGATAAAAATAATTTAACGAAAGCTTGGAATTTTGCAATTACCGCTCTTAAAGCGAATATGAATTCCGAGGCAATTAGTGCTCTCGAGTTTCTTACGAACAAGGCGCCGACGAACGTAAATTACTGGGTTCAATTGGCATCAGCATATCAAAAGGTTAACAATCTGGATAAGGCTGAAGAAGCATACAAAAAATTAATTCAGTTAAATCCGAAAAACAAAGACTATTATCTAAACCTCGGTATTGTATATAAAGATCAAAAACGTTACGCACTTGCACGTACTGAATATTTAAAAGCTAATGATGTTGCCAAAGGATGGGGACAGGCAATTTTCTATGAAGGTCTGCTTTATGAGCAGGCGGCTAGTTCATGTGAATTTAATTTTGATGCTAAGACTGTATATTTATTGGCTGTTGAAACATATAGAAGGGCCCTTAGTATTGATCCTAGCCTGGCACAGGCTAAAGACAGAATTTCTGCATTATCAGACTCAATTCCCACAAAAGAAGATTACTTTTTTAGAGGTTACAAAAAAGGACAAGTTATACCTATAAAGGGTAAATGCTACGATTGGATAAATAAAAGTATAACTGTTCCGTAGAAAATATTAAAGTAAAAGTGCTTTATTATTCGTTTTTAAAAGGTTTTAGGAATGCTTTCCTAAAACCTTTTATCTTAAAATATCAATCATATTTGTGCTTTAAGAATAAGGATTATATCCATATTTTTAATACCTTTGTACATTAAAAATAAGATGTAAATTTATTATACTGCAAAAACAAATTTAATCACTTCATGTAAAATATTATGTTTGATTTTATAAAAAAGGATTCTGAAATCTTTAATGTTCTTAATCTTGAAACTCAGAGACAACAGGAAAAACTTGAACTAATAGCATCGGAAAATTTTGTAAGCCCTGCGGTTCTTGAGGCTGCGGGAACAGTTTTAACAAATAAATATGCGGAAGGATACCCGGGTAAACGTTACTATGGCGGTTGTGAATTTGTTGACATGGCAGAAAATATTGCTAGGGAAAGATTAAAAAATTTATTCGGCGCAGAATATGTTAATGTTCAGCCGCACAGCGGATCTCAGGCAAATATGGCGGTGTTAATGGCGTTTCTTAATCCCGGGGATAAATTTTTAGGATTGAGTTTGGCGCATGGCGGTCATCTTACACACGGTTCACCTGTTAACTTTTCAGGAAGTTTATATACTCCGGTCGGTTATACGTTAAATAAAGAGACTAAAGTTTTAGATTATAATCAAATTGAAGATCTTGCAAAAAAGGAAAAACCAAAACTAATTGTTACCGGTGCAAGTGCATACTCGCGTGAATGGGACTATAAGAAGTTTAGACAAATAGCTGATTCAGTTGGTGCTCTCTTAATGTGCGACATGGCCCATCCTGCCGGTTTAATTGCAAAAGGTTTGTTAAACAATCCGTTGCCTTATTGTGACGTTGTAACTTCAACAACTCATAAGACACTTAGAGGACCCCGTGGCGGAATAATTTTAGTAGGACAAGACAAAGAGAATCCATTTGGCATAAGAACTCCGAAAGGCGATAGGGTAAGATTAATGTCTGAACTGCTTGACAGTACCGTTATGCCCGGAATTCAAGGTGGTCCTTTAATGCATATTATAATGTCAAAAGCCGTTGCGTTCGGTGAAGCACTTCAAGATTCTTTTGCAAATTATGCCAAACAGATAATAAATAATGCAAAAGCTTTAGCGCAAAAATTAAGTGAATATAATTTTGAAATTATTTCCGGCGGTACGGATAATCACTTAATGCTTATTGATTTAACAAATAAAGAAATAACTGGAAAACAGGCGGAAATTGCTCTCGGTAAAGCAGGAATTACAGTTAATAAAAATATGATCCCATTCGACATGAGGAGTCCCTTTGTAACAAGCGGGATAAGGATTGGTACTCCGGCAGCTACTACTCGCGGTATGAAGGAGGATGAAATGATTGATATCGCCGATATGATTAATAAAGCAATTTCAAATGTGGAAAATGAAAATAAGTTATCTGAAATTAAAGAAGAAGTTAAAACACTTTGTTCCCGATTTCCACTCTATATGGAATTAAAATAAAGATTTGATTTAAAGTGGCATCCGAAGATTTAATAATTAGTAATGACTCGAATGATGATGAACCTTCACAAGGTGAAATGACTTTTCTTGAACACCTTGAAGAATTAAGGTGGCGAATAATATATTCATTAATCGGATTAGTAGTCGGTACGATAATTTGCTGGATATTTATTGATTTTTTGGTGAATGAAATTCTGCTTTTACCGGCAAAACATGCCGGAGTTGAACTGCAGAATTTAAAGCCTTTTGGTCAATTAATCTTATTCTTTGAAGTTGCTGTAATAGGCGGTGTAATATTAAGTCTGCCGAATATATTTTATCAATTCTGGAAGTTCATTGCCCCGGCTCTAAAGAAAAATGAGCGTAAATATATTTCTTCCATTGTTGCATTCTCTACATTATGTTTCTTAATAGGTATTGTATTCGCATATTTTGTTATGCTTCCTTATTCTTTAAAGTTTGCTGTAAATTTTGGTACGCCGGAGATAAAAAATGTTTTTGCAATAAATGAATATATGTCTATAATAATAGGAATAATGCTTGGAATGGGAATTGTGTTTGAACTTCCTATGATATCATTTTTCCTTAGCAGATTGGGCATTTTAAAGCCGGCATACTTATCAAAATACAGAAGGCATGCAGTAGTTTTAATATTTATTACAGCAGCATTTCTAACTCCTCCTGATCCGGTATCGCAAATAATACTTGCAATCCCGTTATACTTGCTATACGAAATTAGTATATTCATTTCAAAAATGTCGGTTAAAAAATCTTGATTAATAAACTCTCTGATATAAGCAGGCCAATAAAATCGGAACTGGAAATATTTGACGGATTATTTAAAAACTCCGTCAGATCCGAAAATTCACTTGTTGATTTAATTGCCCGTTATTTAATTAGACAAAAAGGGAAAAAGATAAGACCGCTTCTTGTTCTTCTTTCTGCTAAAGTAGCCGGAGGGGTTAATGAGCGTACATATAGAGGAGCAACGTTGGTAGAATTATTGCATACGGCAACTTTAGTGCATGATGATGTAGTAGACAACGCCGATAAAAGAAGGGGATTTTGGTCGATAAACAAAATGTTTAAGAACAAAGTTGCTGTACTGATGGGAGATTACCTTTTGTCTAGAGGATTAATGATAGCCGTAGAAGGAAAAGATTTTGATTTTTTAGAAGTAATTACTAAAACCGTAAAAAGAATGTCCGAAGGTGAATTGCTTCAAATAAGAAAAACAAGAAAACTCGATATTGATGAAGAGACATATTTTAAAATAATTTCGGATAAAACCGCTTCTTTACTGGAAACTTGTTGTGAAATTGGTGCTATGAGTACAAGTGACGATTCTAAGTACCATGAAGCTATAAAACTATTCGGCGAAAATATAGGAATGGCATTTCAAATAAGAGACGATATTCTTGATTACGAAGGAAATCTGAATATCATAGGTAAACCGGTAGGGGGAGATATCAAAGAAAAGAAAATAACTCTGCCTTTAATATATTCTATGAATCAGGTTTCCAAAGACGAAGCCTCGAGAATAAAAAAGATAATTAAGAATGTAAAAGGCAAAGAAGACATAAAAACTATTATTGAATTTGTTCGCAGGAATAACGGAATCGATTATGCGTTGAATACCGCCGCAGAATATTCCGCAAAAGCAAAAGAAAAATTAAAAATATTTCCAGATTCGCAAAGCAGAATTGCTTTGGAAGCCTTAGTTGATTTTGTTATCGACAGGAAAAATTAAATTAATCTAAGAATAAACAGAAAGGGGATTACAAAAAATTATTTTTTAGATTCGGAATTATTTTGATTCTCTATCTCTTCTTTTATAGTAAAACCTTTAATCGGTTCTCGAAGTGTTAATACCGGACATGGTGCTTTTCTAACCACTTTCTCGGCAGTGCTTCCGAATAAAATATGTTCCATACCCGTATGACCGTGAGTTGCAATTATAATTAAATCGATATCTTCCTCGGATGCAGTTTCAATTATTTCAATAAACGGTTTCCCGGTTTTGACTAGCGTTTTTACAATAACATCACCCGGAATTTCCTTTTTAGCCAGTTTCTCCAACTCTTCTCCGGCACGTTTATCCATTTCAAGATCAACTGACGGAATTGCAATTTGCCCCATACTAAAATCCGGCGGATATATTACAGGCTCAACTACATATATGAGATAAAGCTCTGCTTTATATTGCTTAACAAAATTTACTGCATATTTTAATGAATTTTTCGAGTAATCAGAAAAGTCGATGGGAACTAATATTTTTTTTATGTTAGGTTCCATAATCTTTCTCCGATTTAATTTTAAACTCTGCATGAAGTAAAATATGATCTTCGTTTAATTTTCTAAGTCTGGTTGCAATTATTTCGGAAATACCTTGTAAAATTTTAATACCTTTTTTGGGATAAGTTTCAATAAATTCATCCAGATCGGGTTTAAAGATAACTGCAAGCCTGGTATCGGTTTTAGCAATTGCGGACGCGGACCTTTTTTCTCCGTCAACTAGAGCTAATTCTCCGAAAAAATCTCCGCGGGAAAATGTGGCTAATGAAATTAATTCTTTCGATTCAATTGTTCTCTGTATAATTACTTCCCCTTCGCGAATAATATATAAACCGATTCCCGGATCGCCTTGGTAAAAAACAAACTCGCCAGCCAAATAGTTCCTGTTATGTATAATATTTGTTAATAGAGAAATTTCTTTGCTGCTTAATTCCTTAAAGAATGGAATTAGTTGAAGCGCTTTAACTAGGTCGATTTTTTCTACAGGTGAGTTAAAAAAATTCGACCAGAAACTGCTGTGAATTATTTCATCGTTTTTTTTAGCCATCTTATTTATTTAAATATTCCTGATTCTGCAACTCGCCATAATTTTTGACATGGAAATCTATTTTCGTACAAAGCACGCCCAACTATAACCGAATCAATCCCTAATGGCATTAAATTTTGAACGTCTAAAAGTTCATCTTTATTCCTAATTCCTCCTGATAACGTAACTTTAACTTTTGTAATAGAGGCTACTTCTTTAGAATAAGTAAAGTTGGGGCCGCCTAAAATTCCGTTACGAAGTACATCAGTCACAATAAATCTCTCAACACCTATATCGGCCATCTTTTTTGCAAAATCTTTGTAATTTATTCCGGTTTTTATTTTCCTTCCTCTTATAACCAATTCTTCATCTATTATGTCTATAGAAATTGAAATTTTAGAAGGTCCGTATTTTTCAAATATTTTTTTGAAAATATCAGGCTTTTCAATTACAATTGTGCTCATTACCAGCCTGCTTATTCCGGTAGCCATTATAAGCTCCACATCGTGCATTTCTCTAATGCCGCCAGCATATTGTACAGGAATAATAACAGATTCGCAAATTTCGTTTATAATCGGTAAATTTTTATGGCTGTGTTCAGATGCAGCATCAAAATCAACTATATGGAGAAATTTTGCGTTTTCTGCGCGCCAAATTCTTGCCATTTCAACCGGATCACTATCATACTCTTTGCAGTTTAATTCCGGTATTCCTTGTACAACTCTAACCGTTTTACCGTGCTTAATGTCTATTGACGGGATGACTAGTAAATATCTCATTTGTGTTTAAAAATTCTTTTTATTTTGAATTTCTTTTATCATCCAGAAAATTCCGAATCCAATAAATCATTTTATTTCTATGTTTTATAAAATAATGAATTAGACCTTAAAAACAAAGATACTTTGTTAAATCTAAAAAATCAGTATGTAAACAATATCGATAGTGTCCTAATTTACAATATATTTTTATCCGGTAATCCGGAGTAAACATTTATATCGTTTATTGCCAAAATATTCTGAAAATTATAATCTTAACTAAAAGTATTACCTTCGGTTGAAAATTAATAAACTCATGATATATTTCATAAATGTTTTCAAAATATTCATTTTCCTTGACTTTTCACGCTATATTAAGCATATTTGAATTAAATGAGCAAAAATTTTATCCTAACCACAAGCCTTAATGAAAAGTTAAGAATTACGGCTTATGGTTTTGAAAATATAAGATTTTCACCGTGTCTAATATTTGTTCATGGTTTCAAAGGATTTAAAGATTGGGGATTTGGTCCTTATATTGGTGATTATTTTGCAAAAATCGGCTTTTTTATTCTTACTTTTAATTTTTCACATAACGGTGTGGGGGAAAGTTTAACTGAATTTATTGAGCTGGAAAAATTTGCAAATAATACATTTTCTTTGGAAATTAGTGAGTTATCTGAATTAATTTCAGCATATTTAACTGGTTATTTCGGTTTAACCGAAAATAAAAAAATCGGTTTATTAGGACACAGCAGAGGCGGCGCTATTTCGATTTTGACTGCAATTAAGAGAAATGAAGTAAATGCAGTTGCTTTGTGGTCATCTGTTTCAAAACTCGATAGATATTCTGATCGTCAAAAAGAAAAATGGAGAAAAAACGGTGTATTCGAAGTTTTTAATAAAAGGACCAGACAGTCGATGAAATTAAATATTGCTTTATTAAACGATATCGAGAAAAATAAAGAAGGTACACTTAATATAGAAAAAGCAATTAAAAATTTTAATAGACCTCTATTTATTGCACACAGCGACCAGGATTTAGCTGTCCCAATCAAAGAAGCGGAACAAATATATAATTGGTCCAATAAAGAATTAACAGAGTTTTTCAAAGTGCCGGAAAGCGGACATACTTTTAATATTAAACATCCATTTGAGGGAAGTAATCCTAAATTTGAAGAGTTATTAAATAGAACAAAAAAGTTTTACAAAAATAATTTAACATAAAGGAAGAATATGCTTATCAAAGAAAATATAAAGTCAAACCGATTATTGGAAATTATTAGTAAGGCAAACTCATCTAAATTATTCTGGATATTATCTTTTACTTTTCTAACAGCAATTGCAGCACAAATAACCATTCCTGTCGAGCCCGTACCATTTACATTGCAGACAATGATGGTTGTTTTAGCAGGTGCGTTTTTAGGAGCTAAGAACGGTGCTTATAGTCAGATTATCTATCTATTTTTAGGCTGTATCGGGCTTCCGGTATTTGCACAAATCCCGGATCCGGCAATCGGATTTGCCAGGTTAATCGGACCTACAGGAGGGTATTTATTGGCATTTCCTATCGCAGCTTTTATTACCGGATATTTTGTTGAGAAACATAAAAGTTATTTTTCAGTGATTGTTTCTATGCTTGCAGGCAGTATTTTTATTCTGTTTTTCGGAGCTTTTTATTTCGGCTCTCTTTATTTACATAACATAAAAGAAGCATTAATTACAGGTGCAGCGATATTTTCACTTTGGGAAGTTGTAAAAGTATTTGCAGCGTCTGCAATTTACTCCGGAATTTCAAAGCGCTTTTCTAAATTGCGTAAATAATATATATGCAGTAATTAATTTAGTTCTTTTTTATTCTATAAATTATGAATATAAAAAATATCATTTTCGTAATCTTTTTTGCATTTGCAATCGGCTTATTTATTTGGAGCAGCAGAAAGCTTATTAGAGATATGCTTGTTGCAAAAAAGAAAGATGATAGATTTGATCATACATGGCAGAGAATAAAAAGAGTACTTAAAATAGCCTTTGGTCAGTCTAAACTGCTTCGCGATCCAAAGGCAGGTTCTTTACATTTTATAATCTTTTGGGGTTTTGTATTATTCTTATTTGCAGTTGTTGAAGCTTTAATACAGGGCTTTTACTCTTCATTTACGTTATCATTTCTCGGACCTATTTATTCCTTAATAACTATAATTGAAGATATATTCGCATTCCTTGTCATAATTGCAGTAATTTATGCATTATATCGCAGATATATTATTCATATCCCGAGACTTGAAGTTGAAAAAGCCCACAAAATTGACGCTACGGTTATTTTATTACTCATCGTTCTGGTTTGCATTGCTATGTTCGGAGAGAACATTTCGTCAATTGCTTCACACAATTTTATTACCGGTAAATATGAAATAAGGCCGATATCTTCTTTACTAAGTCCGCTTTTTTTTAATAGTAATTCTGCAAATGCAGCTACATTATTTGAATTTTTTTGGTGGATGCATGTTATAGTTGTTTTAAGTTTTCTTAATTATCTTCCTTATTCCAAACACCTGCATGTTTTAACTTCCATACCAAATACATACTTTGCTAATTTGGATTCAATTCGTAATACCTTAAAACCGTTAAATCTTGAAGATGAAAGTATTGAAGTATATGGTGCCGCTGACATTGAGCACTTATCATGGAAACAAATAATGGACGGATACACCTGCACCGAATGCGGCAGATGTACGGCAGCTTGTCCGGCTGCCACAGTAGGAAAATCCTTATCACCAAGAAAAATAATGGTAGATATAAGGCAAAGGACTAAAGATAAAGCCCCTCTTTTGGTTGAGGGTAAAACAGAAGGAAAAGAATTTGAAAAAACACTTGTGCATGATTATATAACCGATACTGAGCTATGGCAGTGTACAACTTGTATGGCATGCGTTCAGGAGTGTCCGGTAATGATCGAGCATATTGATTCAATTGTTGATCTCAGAAGAAATCTTGTATTAACAGAATCTCAATTCCCGTCAAATTTAAATAATGTATTTAAAAGCCTCGAAACTAATTTTACACCTTGGGCTTTCAACCATGCCGACCGTGCAAATTGGGCCGAAGGCATGGAAATAAAAACTATGGCGGAAGATTCCGATTGCGATATACTTTTCTGGGTTGGCTGTGCAGGTTCTTATGATAACAGATATAAAAAAGTGACGAAAGCATTTGCATCTCTTATGCAAAAAGCCAATATTAATTTCAGAATTTTAGGGAATGAGGAAAAATGCAATGGGGATACCGCTAGAAGATTGGGCAATGAATATCTTGCTCAAATGTTAATAACAGAAAATATTGAAACATTGAATAAATACGGAGTAAAAAAGATTGTAACGGCATGTCCGCATTGTTTTCATTCTCTCAGTAATGAATATAAATTATTCGGCGGAGAATATGAAGTTCTGCATCATACGCAGCTAATCCAACAAATGATTAACGAAGGTAGAATTGAACTAAAAGACGAATCATTCAACAAAAAAGTCACTTATCATGATTCATGTTATTTGGGACGCTACAATCACGTTTTTGATTCTCCTCGCGAATCCTTAAAGAAGATAAGCGGTGTTGATTTTGTAGAAATGCAAAGGAATCGTTCAAGGGGATTTTGCTGCGGCGCCGGTGGAGGCAGAATGTTTTTGGAAGATGAAGAAGGAGGCAAGATTAACATCGAAAGGACTAAAGAAGCTTTGGACACAAATGCCGACACGATTGCTTCTGCATGTCCGTTTTGTATGACAATGCTGACTGATGGTGTAAAGCATTTTGAAAAATCGGATGATGTTGATGTAAAAGATATAGCTGAGATCGTTTTCGAAAATTCTAAATAACTTAATTTACTAACTTATTTCTAGGAGGTTTAAATGGATAAATTTGAGAGCTTACTACAATCAGTAAAAGAATTGGAAGCTGATTTTGAGAAGTTCTATATAAAGGGACAGGCTGCGGCCGGAACACGACTGCGCAAGGGATTAAGCGAATTGAGAAAAAAGGCGCAGGATGTTCGTAAAGATGTTCAGGAAGTTAAAGCGCAAAGAAAAGCTAATAAATCCGCACAATAAAATAATATTACTTTTCAATTAAGGCTGGATTGTTTTAAATAATTCAGCCTTATTTTTTATTTATGAAAAAAATATACTTTTTCTTACCTATTTTTTTATGGTTGTTTACATACGGGATAAAACAACAAAATGATTTTCAGAAGGAAAAGTCATCATCAAAAGATTCTGTTGTTACAATTACCATTTCAACTGTGGGAGATTTAATGTGCCATTCGGTTGAGTATGACTATGCAAGAGTTTCTCCAGACAGTTTTAACTTCAATCCTTTTTTTAATTACATAAAGCCTTATTTAAGTAAATCGGATTTTTTATTTGGGAATATGGAGACCGTTTTAGCGGGTAAAAAGAAGGGGTATTCAGGATATCCGTTATTTAATTCACCAAGCGCTTTCCTTGCTCCGCTTAAAAACTTAGGGTTTAATTTAATAACCACTGCAAATAACCATGCTCTAGATAAAGGCAGTGTAGGAATTTTACGAACAATACATGAATTAAATAAATATAAAATAAATTATGATGGAACTTTTAAATCTCAGCATGATAGAGATTCTATTAGAATATTTAACATAAAGGGGCTGGAAACTGCTTTGTTAGCATATACTTATGGCACGAATGGTAATCCTATTCCTAAGGATAAAAATTATCTAATTAATATTATTGATACAACTTTAATTAAAAAGGATATTTTAAGCGCAAGGAATGATGGTGCCGAGATTGTAATTGTATATTTTCATTTCGGCCGGGAATACAGTAGAATACCTTCCGAATATCAAAAAACAATTGTAAACAAAACCATAAAATACGGAGCAGACATAATTATAGGAGGTCATCCTCATGTTATACAGCCGGTTAATTTTTTTAAGACAAAACATGCTAAATTAGATTCCGGTTTTGTAGCATACTCGGTTGGAAATTTCTTATCAAACCAAAGATGGCGTTATTCGGATGCCGGAGTTATTTTAACTATTCATATAACTAAGAATTTTAGCACCGATTCAGTATATATTTCAAAAGTTTCTTATTTACCCACATGGGTTTATAAGGGGAAAACAAGCGATGGGAATAGATATTATATCCTGCCTGCACATTTAGCGGATGCTGATTCATCATTAACATTTCTTACCAAAAAAGATAAATTTAAAATGAATCAGGCTTTTAACGACACTAAAAATATTCTAACCAAATATACTAAGGATATTTTTGTTCAAAATTTAGACACCAATTATACATTTGATAAAAAATGCAAACTAAAATGCATCCAAAATTGAATTGAACATTTAACATCATTAATTCTTATTTTTGTAATGAATGTTTAAATAAATTATGAAGATATGTTTAAGGTTGGAAATTTAAATATAGAAAAAGCTGTTCTTTTAGCACCTATGGAGGATGTAACCGATATTTCCTTTAGATTGGTTTGCAAAGAATTAGGTGCTGATGTGGTTTATACCGAATTCGTTAATTCTGAAGGATTAGTGAGAGAATCTGAGAAAACCCATAAAAAGCTTAAGATTATCGATGATGAAAGGCCGGTCGGTATTCAAATATACGGCGGAGCTAGCGAATCGATGGCTGGTGCTGCAAAAATTGCTGAAAGAGAAAATCCCGATTTAATCGATATTAATGCAGGCTGTTGGGTAAAAAATGTTGTGGGAAACGGAGCAGGTGCAGGTTTATTAAAAGATCCGCCTTATATGCAGCAGCTTGTTAAAAAAGTTGTTGATGCTGTCGATCTTCCGGTAACTGTTAAAACGCGGCTTGGCTGGGACAGCAGCAATATAAAAATTTTGGAAGTTGCTAAAAGGATGGAAGATATCGGTGTTCAAGCATTAACCGTTCACTGCCGTACTCGCGCCATGGGGCATAAAGGTGAAGCTGACTGGAACTGGATTCCTAAAATTAAAGAGGTCGTAAATATTCCTGTAGTGCTTAACGGAAATGTATTAACCGCTTATGACGTAATAAAAGCGTTTGATGAAACCGGTGCCGACGGAGTTATGATTGCCCGGGGTGCAATAGGTAACCCCTGGATATTTAAAGAAGCAAAAGAATTGATAAATAGCGGAACTATTTCATCTAAGATTGATGAAGAGATTAGAATAAAATCTTGTTTAAGACATCTTTACCTGGCAATTAATATAAAAGGGGAAAAAAGAGCAGTACTTGAACACAGAAAATTTTATTCCGGCTATTTGAAAGGCTTGCATAGTGCGTCTAATGTTCGCAATCAGCTTATGCAGGTATATGAATACAAACTAGTAGAAGATATACTGTTAAAATATTTGGAAGAACTGGATAATTTTAAAGTAGCTGTGTAATATAGTTTAAATAATCGCATTAGTATTCTCTAGTAATTTCTTGCAATAGTATTAAATTGAAAAAAGCTTTATCCTATAAAATTGCCAGAATTATTTCTACAATATTTGTACCTCCGTCATTCACAATAATAATTTTTATTTATTTTGCGTTAACACAGGAACAAGAATTAAATAAAAAAATTATTACAATACTTACCGCATTATTTTTCGGATTTGCTTTACCTGTTATATTATTCTTGTTTTTCAGAAATAAAGGCAAACTCATCGACCTGGATGCATCAATTAAAGAGGAAAGAACCGTTCCTTTTTTAATTTCCGTTGTTTTTTATGCTTTAGGAATTTTGATTTTAATAGCTGCAAAGGTAAACATTCTTTCAATCGCGTTTTGGTTTTGTTATATTTCCAATACAATAATTGTCGTTCTTATTAATAAATATTGGAAAATAAGCGTACATACTATCGGAGCCTCGGGAGCCCTGTCAGCTTTGATATTCGTTACAGGTCTTGCGGGAGTATTTTTTAGCATAATCGTATTTTTAGTAGGATGGTCGAGAATTAAACTTAAATGCCACAATATTTATCAGGTAACAGCAGGAATAGTATTCGGATTTGTCTCAACCTATTTGCAGTTATTCTTAATACTAAAATGGTTTAACGGTTAACGAAAATATATACAGAATTAAAACATGGAAATGATTAAATATTTTGAAGATAATTTTACCGGGATATTAACATTAAATAGACCCGAAAAGAGAAATGCACTTCATCCTATTATGGTAAAGGAAATTGTTGATCAGCTGGATATAATTGAAAAAAATGAAAAGATAAGATTTCTAATAATAACAGGAGCAGGAAAAAGTTTTTGTGCGGGTGCGGATTTAGCTTACTTAAATGATCTGCGAAATTATTCTTCAAAGGATAATGAAAGAGATTCGGAAATACTTGCGGAATTATTCTTAAAAATTTATGAATTTACTAAACCAACAATTGCAGCGGTAAACGGAGCAGCTATTGCCGGCGGATGTGGTCTTGCCGGTGTTTGTGATTTTATTACTGCCGATAGTGATCATTCCAAATTCGGATACTCCGAGGTAAAAATCGGATTCATTCCTGCTATTGTTTCCATCTTCTTAATAAAAAAGATAGGGGAAGGAAAAGCAAAAAAAATGCTTTTAACCGGTGAGATTATAGATGGTAAAAGAGCTTTCGATATCGGACTTGTTGATGCTTTAGCTGATAATGTTTTGACTGAAGCAAAAAACCTTGCTAATCAGCTTGCACAATACTCCGATTACAGTATGAAAACTACAAAAAAAATGATTCAATCAATTTCAAATCTTAATGTTAAGCAAGCGGTTGACTATTGTGTTAAATTAAATACAATTAGCCGGTCAACGGTTGATTTCCAAAACGGTCTTAACAATTTTCTCAAAAAATAAAAGAGGATAAAATGGCTGATGACTTAAAAAAATATATTAGGGGAATAAAAGATTTTCCTAAAAAGGGAATTATGTTCAGAGATATTACTACATTGCTTCAAGATCCCATTGCATTAAAATCAACTTTAGATTCGCTTTATAGCTATTCTAAAAATCTAAATATTAAAAAAGTTGTGGGTATAGAAGCCCGTGGTTTTATTTTCGGTTCACTGCTAGCTGAAAAATTAAATGCCGGTTTTGTCCCCATAAGAAAACCGGGTAAACTTCCGGCAGAAAAAGAATCGGCAACTTATGCACTTGAATATGGAACTGATACAATTGAAATTCATAAAGATGCTATTAAGTTGGGTGAAAAAGTTCTTCTTCATGACGATCTTTTAGCTACGGGCGGAACGGCGAGAGCTGCAGCAAATTTAATAGAAAAACTTGGCGGGGAAGTAGTCCAAATATCTTTTATAGTCGAATTATTGAATTTAGAAGGAAGAGAAAAGCTAAAAAATTATGATGTAAAATCTTTAATTCAATACGAAACCGAGGATTGATATTTTTATAGAAATTGGGAAGAAAATATTGGTTACCTTTCTTCCCAATTTTTAGGGGCTATTAATACTACAAATTCACCTTTTGTAACCCTATCTTTTAATTCGCTGCACAATTTTACGGATGTTCCTCGCCAGACTTCTTCAAATTTTTTAGTTAGCTCACGGCAAACAACAATAAATCTTTCCGGCATTATTTCTGATAATTCATTTAAAAGCTTTTCAATTCTGTAAGTCGATTCATAAAGAATAATTGTTCTGTCTTCTTCCGTAAGTCGGTTAAGCTTTTTCTTTCGTCCTTTTTTTAAAGGCAGAAACCCTTCAAATAAAAAACTGTCCGTAGGCAGCCCGCTGATAGAAATGGCTGTAATTGCTGCTGTTACACCGGGGACCGGTTCGATAGAAATTTCTTTTTTTATTGCCGATGAAATTAATCTTACACCGGGATCCGAGATTCCAGGGGTACCGGCATCTGAGACAAGAGCACAAGATTCGCCGTTTAAGATTCTATCGAGAACATAATTTATTTTTGAAGTTTCGTTTACGGCGTTAAAAGAAACAAGTTCTTTTTTAATGTCGTAATGACTTAATAAAAACGATGTTATGCGCGTATCTTCGCACGCAATAAAATTTACTTCCCTTAATATATCGACAGCTCTAAAAGTAATATCTTTTAAATTGCCGATCGGCGTACTGATTATATAAAGTTTATTTTCCATTTAATTTAAAATGATAATCCCGCCAAAAGGCGGGACATCATGCAAGTAGTTAAAAAAATATTTTAATTATTTGATGTAAGTAAAAATAATACTTTTTTAATTATATTCAAGCCTTTATCTAGAGCATCCTTTGTAACATTTAACGGAGGTCTGAATCTAATTGATTTTTCGCCGCAGCCTAAAATTAGGAGTTTTTCTTCAAAGCATTTTTCACGGAAATCATTTCTTAATTTAGGATCGGGAAGATCGAATGAACACATTAACCCCAAACCGCGTGCATTACTGATTAATGACGGAAATTCTTTTTGAATTTCATAAAGGTTTTGTAATAAATATTTACCTTTTTCTTTTGAATTTTCGACAAGGTTTTCTTCTTCCATAATTTCCATAATATGTTTTGATCTTACCATGTCCGTTAAATTTGCCCCCCATGTAGAATTAATCCTACTGGATTTATTAAAGCAGTTCTCGGCTACATCATCAATCCTATCACTAACCATAATTCCGCAGACCTGTGCTTTCTTACCAAAAGAAATAATATCAGGTTTTACGTAATATTCAGAAGCCCACATTTTGCCAGTTAAGCCGAATCCTGTTTGTACTTCATCGAACATAAGCAGAATTTCATTTTCATCGGCAATTTGTCTTAAACTTTCAAAAAATTCTTTACGGAAAAAGTTATCTCCGCCTTCACCCTGAATAGGTTCAAGTATTATAACAGCAATATCATCAGGATTATTTTTTATAGCAGATTTTATTTCCTGAATTGCCTGGTTTTCAAGTTTAATAATTTCTTGTAAATTATCTTCTATTGGAAATTTAACCGTAGGATTAATTATTCTCGGCCAGTTAAACTTAGGGAAATATTTTATTTTATTAGGTTCTGTATTTGTTAGCGATAAAGTATAACCGCTGCGACCGTGAAAAGCCTGCTTAAAGTGAATTACCTGGTGTCCTTTTTCTTCTTTTATTCCTTTCATAAAATTCTTTTGAACTTTCCAATCGAAAGCTACTTTCAATCCGTTTTCTACGGCCAATGCTCCGCCTGATATAAAGAATAAATGTTTCATATAATCAGGTTTTGCTAATCTTGCAAAAGTCTCAACAAATTCGGCCATTTGAATTGTATATATGTCAGAATTAGAAGGTTTATTAACTGCAGCATTTATAAGCTCATTTTTTACGGCTTCCGTACTAAGTTTTGGATGGTTCATTCCTAATGCTGAAGAAGCAAAAAATGTAAAAAAGTCCAAATATTCATTGCCGGTTTTTGCATCTACTATTTTAGTCCCTTTGCTTTTTCCCAGATCAAGTACAAAATTAAATCCGTCTGCAAGCATATATTTTCCGATAACATCGTGTACATTTGAAGGCAATACATTATTTGATTCGTATAAAACGTTGTTGCTATTTTTAAAAATATTATTATTCATAAAATTCTCCGGTTTTCTATAAGAATAAGGTAAAAATTGAACTAAATTATAAGACAAGAAAAGGGGCAGGAAATTTAAAATACGTTTTCGAAGCGGGAGATAAAGTAACTCCTTAAATTTTTAAATCCGGTAACTTCCCAAAAATTAATAAATTTTAACATAACTAATTTGTAATTCAAAATTCGGGACAAATTTAAGTAAATTATTCTCCAGTATCAATAAGAAATATAAAGTTAATAGTGTAAAAAATTGCCAAAACAGTTGATATTTGAATAATTAATTGTTACACTTACTATAACAATTAAAATAATTTATGTCGGCTTCAACAAAATTATCAACGGCTGTAAAAGCACTTTGTTTTCTCTCAAGTTCATACCCACAGCCAAGATCCAGTTCTGAAATATCAGAGCATGTGGGGATAAATGCTTCAAAACTTAGGAAAATATTATCTATGCTTGTAAAGAATGATATTGTTGAAAGCACTTACGGGCCTACTGGCGGATTTTTAATTAAAAAGAAACCGGATGAACTTCATTTACAGGAAATTTATTGTGCAATTGAAGATAGAAAAGCTTTCCATTTAAATGTAACTAAAGCAAATGAA
>CAZHBJ010000038.1:0-22492 GCA_964530445.1 uncultured Ignavibacteriaceae bacterium | reverse complement strand
GATAATAATCAATACGGTTATCTTTCGGAACATCATCCTTTTGGAGAAACTGAAAAAGTTGCCGGCGAATATGCCGAAGATTTAGCTGCAACTATGCTTGCAACTACACTCGGCGTGGAATTTAACCCGGATACCGACTGGAGTGAACGAGAAAATATCTACAAAATGTCCGGCAAAATAGTCAGGTCATTTAATATTACTCAATCAGCAGAAGGAGATAAAAACGGCCTTTGGACTACTGTAATTGCAGTAGGCGTTTTACTTCCATAACATGGAAAAATTAATTTGTTTAATGAATTAATATTCTGGATTGTATTTGCAATAATAGCTTCCATAATTATCTTTATTGATTTATATGCAACAGGTCATAGACAGGATAAAATAGGTTTAAAGAGAAGTTTAATGTGGAGCGGTGTCTGGATAAGCACCGCTCTTTTATTCGCTGCATTCATTTATTTTTATGCTGAAAACGGTCGCGTAAAAGGATTAGAATTTCTCACCGGTTATTTAATCGAATATTCCCTCTCCGTGGACAACCTCTTTGTCTTTATTATGATATTCAGTGTAATGAATATCTCTCCTAAAAATCAACCTATTGTATTAAAATGGGGAATTTTAAGTGCTGTTGTTTTTAGAGTAATTTTTATACTTGCAGGCGTAAGTTTAATTAATTTATTCCACCCTATAATTTATCTTTTCGGAATAATCTTATTGTTCGCAGCATATAAAATGGCTTTTGGCGGAGAAGGAAAAATAGATTATAAAAATAATCCGCTTATAAAATTGTTGAAAAGATTTTTTAATATCTTACCGGAATACCATGGCAAAAAATTTTTTGTTAAACGTGAAGGCAAAATTTATGCTACTTCCCTGCTCTTAACCCTCTTAATAATAGAATCATCCGATATAATATTTGCATTGGACTCAATACCGGCGGTAATTGCAATTACCAGGGATCCCCTGGTTATCATTACATCAAATATATTTGCAGTGCTCGGTCTGCGGGCTTTGTATTTTTCTATCTCCGGGATAGTGAATATGTTTTATTATTTGAAATACGGGGTTTCTATTATTCTATTATTTGTGGGAATCAAAATGATGGTTTCCGAATTTATTGTTATACCGACTCATCTTTCACTATTGATTATAATAACTTGCCTTGCCGGGTCAATTATACTTTCTTTGTTTCATAAGAAAACCGGTTCTTCATCAAACCGTATAAATGAATAATTGAAGCCGTAAATAAACCGACAAGCATCGGTTCTATTTCATTTATAATTTTAACATCTGCAAAATAACCACGAATAAAATACCATAAAACACTTACGAAAACGGCAGTTAATATTTCAAACAATAAAATTTTATTTTCAATTTTAATTTTAGTGTAATAAGCGCTGATAACAGGTAAAATTATACCCGGTATACATAATGATCCCACAGTGTACCATATTTCAATTACGGAAGGAATAAAATATGCTAATAGAATAGAAAGGATTCCTGAAATAATTAAACCGTACACCGTATATATTTTCAATTTCTTTTCATTCTCATATTTTGATATTTTAAAAATAAAATCTCTGCCTATAGTGGTTGCACTTAAAAACAAAAAACTGTTTAATGTAGACATTATAGTTGCAAACATTGCCGCATAAAAAATACCCTTCAAACCCGGGGAAAGAATTTTTTCTGCAAGCATCGGGTAAGAAAGTACGGGTTTACTTAGATCCGGGAATACAGCTCTTGCATAAAGTCCTGTGGATGTAGTTAAGAAATCGAATAAAGCCATAAAAAAGATTGAGATAATAATTCCCTTTACCGCAATATCTCCGGTCTTTGCAGCATAACATCTTTGGTGAAAGCCCGGGTCGGCAAAAGTCCATAACGCAATTAAAAACCAGACGATAATGAAAGTCGGAGAAGCGCCTCCGGTAAGCTGGAGATGCTTTGCCGGTAAATTTGTTTGAAGAAATTTTAAACCGCCTAATGAATTCCACGCAATTATTAGTACAATAAAAAATCCCCCGAACATTACAAAGAATTGTAAAGCATCTGCATAAATATTGGATTTAAAACCGCCGCGAAATAAATATAAAACCGAAAGAAGTAATGCTAAAATTAAGCTTACAATAATTCCTGTACCAAAGAGTAATTGAATCAAATTAGCCGTCATCAATAAATAAGGGGCAGGCGAGACTAAAACAAAAACAAGAATAGAAGAAATAAGCCCGGCTTTTTTTCCATACACAAGAGTTAATTTATCGGGTATTGTGAATAAAGAAGCGGAACGTACTTTCTTAGCAAAAAATATTGCAAAGAGAAATGCAAATATATAATAAGGAAACCCCTGAGTAAACCAGCTTACTAATCCGTAACGATAAGTAAATTCCCCTACTCCAAGTATTCCTCCGTACCACGTAGATACGGTTGTTAAAACAAATAAGAATAACCCGACTTTTCTTCCGGAGAGCAAATAATCGTCTGCTTGATCGCCGGTTTTTCTGCCGAAATAAAAGCCGATGGCAATAACAGCAGCAAAAAAAAGTAATATAACTAAATAATCTAAATGGCTAAAAGAGATCATTTTTTTTCAATACATTATAATCCCGGATAACAAAAATGATTCCCCCGGTTATTTTTAATAAAACTTTACCTGATACTGCAACATTGCTTGTGCTTTCTCTTTCTCCAAAAGGTAATGCAATATTTTTTAAAGGAAATTTTAATCCTTTTGAGAATATTTTAGTTTTTGAATTAAAACCATATATAGAAATTATTTCGCCAGGAACGGTTTTTAATTCGACTTTATTTTTGTACGCTGTTAAAAAAGAATTCTCCGCTATAATGTTTAATTTTATCTTATTAAAAAATTTTAACACAATTCCCAGGTTGCAGAAAGTATGATCGAGCCGGTCTCCTGTAACGCCAAGCAGAATAACTTCTTCCGCTTTGTTTTTTATTGCAAACTTTAAGCATTTTTCAACATCGGTATCGTTTTGTCTTTTTATTTTTATGATTCTGGATTTTTCCCTATAATAATTTAATGTTGATTTTTTAGATGAATCAAGGTCGCCTATGATAAAGTCCGGTATTAAATTAAGCTGTTTAGCAGAATTAGAACCTCCGTCCGCGCAAATTAAAGTATTGAAATTTTTTCTCTTTAAATAATTGATTACACTTTTTTGCGGAGGCTTTCCATTAGCCAGTATTATACATTTTTTCAATATGAATCCGAAATAATTATTATAAAGTAATAGTAATGAAAAGATGACCTCTTAACTCTAAAAAAAAATTAAAAATATATAAGACGTCATCTTTCAACACCACTTAAGTTGAGTAAATTAATTTAACTGTTTTATACACTGCAATCTAACCATATTAAAGTCCGGCCTGCACACCTGCAATAAAATTTCTATCTGCAGCAGGATAAAACTGAGAACCAATTGCATTTGCAGAATACAAATTATTAAAAATATTGTTCACTTGAATATAAATTTTAGACGGACCTAATGCAGAAAATTCTTTTACCTGATATGAAGCAAAAAAGTCTGCGGTAAAATACGCATCATTTACATTATCGGTATAATCCACAAAACCGGGGTATGTATTCAAATAATCATTTAGTTTATTGCCGTAATTATCCGAATAGAATTTTCCAACATACCTGCCGTTAAACTGCAAATATAAATTATCGTAAGTTGCATTGATTCCGAAGTTAGCTAAAAACGCAGGAAATCCTCCTATAACATTTCCTTTCAAATTAATTGCCTGCGAAGAATTAATATAATATTCACCGTTTAAAATTTCATTATGACTGTAAGTTGCATTAGCATAAACTTGCAGGGATTTATTAAAATTATATTTAGAAGAAAATTCTATTCCTTCATGTACAGTGCTTTTCATATTGCCGGTTATCGGCTGACCGAAAATATCCAGCTTGCCGTTATTTACAATTTCATTATTAAACAACATATAGTACAAATTAAGAGATGTGTTTAAATTATCTTTTCTAAATGAAGTGCCCAGTTCAAAATCATTCATAGTTTCAGGATTAACATACGGCTGGCTAAAATTATAAGTTCCATCCGTATTTTGTGCAAACTGCGGTGTTGAGCCCCATATTGCATCTTCGCCTGAATAATAAGTGCTTAAAGTCGGTTCCCTAGTTACTCTTGCGTAGGAAAAATAAAAATTTTGAGAAGGATTTAATTTATAATTTACACCTAACCTCGGATTAAGATATAAACCGTTAATTGAGAAGCTATAATTGTAAAAGCGTTCGTTATAAAATTTATATTTATGATAAGCTAATTGAATCTCGCCGAGTAAATTCCATTTTTTATCAGGATGATAACTTTCGTGAACGAACCCGTTAAAAACAGTCTTACCTCCGTTAAAATAATAAATACGATAATTCTTTGTTACTCCCTCCGGAAGGTTCGAAGCATAATCTATACTTCCCCAATGAGTTGATTTATGGAATCTGATCTCAGTTCCGACTATTAATTCGCCGTTATTATGTTTAATGCTTAAGCGGGGTATCCAGCCGTATTGAGTGTTGTCAACTTCAGCTTTAATCAAAATGTTTGACGGATTTTCAACCGTATGAAAGCCGTATTGAGATGTAATATGCATAGCAGTAGTATCAAGCCCGGTTCCGTCATAATTAAAAAATCCGTTTCCTGCAACTAAGTATAATGCTGAATTAAAAGTAATATTATCATTTATATTCAGCTGGTTTAAAAGTTCATAATGCGGTTGTGAAAAATTTTCAATTTCCGTCGGTCTTCTTGTAATTGTATATGTATAACTGTTTTTATCTGTTTCCCAATAGGAATAATTTGCTTTCCTCAAGCTGTTATTTTTTATTGCAAATTTCGGTAGTCCGTAATAAGCCAGACCATCAGCAATAGGTCCGCCGTAAAGATTAATCTGTGTTGTTAAATTTTTATCGTACCTGACCGCAGAAAAATAATATGCATTAAATTTAACCCATGAGTTATTTCGATAACCGCTGCTTAATATCTGAGAAAGTTTAGCATAAACAGAATACTTATTATCAATCAATCCGCTTGAAACTTCGGCACTGTACTTTCTTGTATTAAAACTTCCTGCCGAAGCCGAAAAATTAACTCCGGGTCTATTTGAAAATGTTGAAGTAATAATGTTAATCGATCCGCCGATAGCCGGGTACCCAGTTATTCCGGAGCCTGCGCCGCGCTGTACCTGTATTACGGCGGTACTAGCTAATAAATCCGGAAAGTCCAGCCAGTACACATTTTGATCTTCCGGATCATTTTGCGGTATTCCGTTTACCGATACTGAAATTCTTCTTTGACCGAATCCTCTAATATTTAAATAATTATAACCAATTCCGTTTCCGTTCTCCGAATAAAATGTTGTTGACGGTAAAGAACTTAAATACTTCGGTACATCCTGAACTATGTAATTTTTTTCGATTTCTTTTTGAGTAATTTTACTAAATGTTAACGGTGTAATTCCTTCCTTTCCTATACTTCCTTCAACCAAAACAGTTT
This sequence comes from uncultured Ignavibacteriaceae bacterium, assembly GCA_964530445.1. Taxonomy (GTDB): domain Bacteria; phylum Bacteroidota; class Ignavibacteria; order Ignavibacteriales; family Ignavibacteriaceae; genus FEN-1297. The sequence goes on along the minus strand of CAZHBJ010000038.1, from coordinate 16,958 downwards.
GTGAAGGAATAATTTTCGGTTCCAATTTTACAATAAGCTTTTTCGAAAGATCAATATTTCTTATTGCAATATTTTTATTATTGTAACCTACATAGCTTACCTGAAGCATTGATGAACTTGAGAAATGAGCTTTTAATAAAAAAGTGCCGTTTATTTCCGAAACAGTTCCTATTGAAGTGCCGACAATAATAATATTTGCATTAGGCAGAGGTTTTAGAGTTTCGGAATCGATGACCCTCCCCTTTAAGTTTTGTTGTGCGGTTATAAAAGGCGCAATGATTAAAAAAAGAATAATTAATTTCTTCATGATTTTACTCCATAAAAAAAGCCGTTAAAAAAACGGCTAATTCTTAATTATTCTTTTAGCCCGTTTTCCTACGCTGGTATTATCCAGATCAGGTTAGAGGGTATGTTCTCAGTTACGTTTAACGCAACACCCCTAACGGCTTGGGTCAATAAATAATTTTTTTAGTTTATAAATTCTCCAAAATTTTAATCAAAACTTAAAATAAATATTTCACAAAATAAATATCAATATTTAAACAGAGATACTATTCTATCCTTATCTCCTGTCCCGGAATTATCCTGTTACTTGCTAAATTGTTCAGAGCCCTCAACCGGCTTACCGGTACATTAAAATCTTTTGAAATAGAATATAAAGTTTCACCTCTAGCAACTATATGAGTCTTCCCTTTTTGTTTTGATGATTTAGTTAAAGATGATACTGTACCTTTTGAGGCAATTCTTAATTTTTTCCCGGCAGTAATATCATTGCTTTCTAATCCGTTCCATTTTTTTATATCTTTTATGGATACGTTATGTTCAACTGCAATTCTGCTTATTGTATCACCTCTTCTGACTTTATAATAACCTGGTCCGGTTTCATCGGAATTATCGGAAGAGTTACTTTCTATATCATTTACATCGGCATCGGAATAAATTTTTAGTGTTTTCCCTGCAACTATTTTGTTACTTCTAAGATGATTCCATCTTCTTATACTCGATACACGTACGTGGTACATTTCAGCTATCTGACTTATTGCATCGCCGCTTTTAACTTTATAATAATTTACATTTGCAGAAGTTTTAGGAGTATTGTCACCGAAAGATTCATCTCTTTCATTATTATATATTTTTAATGTCTGCCCGATTCTTAAACTATTCGATGTTAAATTGTTCCATCTTTTTAACGTTAAAGTTGGTACGCCAAATTTAAGAGCTAATTCACTAATAGTATCTCCGCCTTTAACCCTATAGTGATACAGGCTGGTTCTTGAATGCGAGGAATTATTTTCGGCGGCAGCTAAATATCTATCTGATCTATCTGTGTAAATTTTTAATCTTTTTCCGGCGAATATTCTGTTGCCGGAAATATTATTCCATTCTCTTAAAGAATTAACATCTACTCCGTACCGGTTGGCAATAGTATATAAACTCTCACCTCTTCTAATTCTATAATAGATTAATACATTCTTTTTATTCGTCAAACTCGGTTTTGCTGTTGATTTTTCAAGCGAAGTTTGAGTATCTAAACTGGCATAAAAATCTTTTTGATTTTTAGGGACGTATATTGTAAGATCCTGCCCAATATAAATACTTTGTGTATACGGTATATTATTCCAATTACGGACATCAATAACCCTCGAATGGAATAAATCAGCAATACCTAGCAGGTTGTCATTCTTTTTAACTTTATAATGAACAGCTACCAACCCTTTGGGAATTATAACGCTGTCTGACACGGATTGACCGGCATTAGCAATATTATTTTCATTACCGGAAGAATCTACACCGCTGCTTTGTGTTGAATCTGAGTTATTACCTTTATTAAGAGCTAAATACGGAGATACATACGTATTTGAATCCAGGGCAACTGCCACAGAATTATCTGCAGGATTATTATCGTTGGAGTTTTCTGCAGGCTGCGTATTTGTATTATAAGCAAAATTATCGTCGGAGAAATTTGAGACAGGTATTTTTAACCTAACACCAACGTAAAGCCGCGACCTTACGGAAATATTATTTGCTTCCGCCAAATCATATTTTGTTATGCCGTACCTGGCAGCAATACCGCTAAGAGTTTCACCCCTTCTAATGGTATGAACCAAAAAGTTTCTTCTGGCACTTGCAGGCACATTAATTAAATTTGATGCAAAAGTCTTAATAGTACCTTTAGGGATTTTTAACGGATAACCTCCGGGATACAAAGCCGGAGTACACATTTGAGTTAACGCAGGATTCATTTCTTCCAAAGTCTCAGCATCTACACCGGCACATTTTGCTAAATAGCCTAAATCGATTGCTCCTTTAACCGGATAAGTTGTATAGTCATACGGCTTTTCATAATCGATATTAGTGAAACCGTATTTTGCAGGATTCATAGCAATTAAACAAACTGCAATATATTGAGGGACATAACCTCTGGTTTCCCGCGGTAAATAACGTCTTGCCGACCAAAAATCAGTCGAATGAGATCTTCTAAGTGCTCTATGAATTCTGCCTTCACCTGCATTATATGCAGCTAAGACCAAGTACCAGTCACCTAAATCATCATATAAATCTTTTAAATGTTTTGCAGCTGCAAGTGTAGATTTTTCCGGGTCTCTTCTTTCATCATAATAAAAGCCGGAATGTAAACCGTAAAGTCTTCCTGTAGATCTGATAAACTGCCATAAGCCGACGGCACTTGCCCATGACCTTGCTTTAGGATTTAAACCGCTTTCAACCATACTTAAATACATAAGCTGTTTCGGCAAATGTTCTTGTTCAAAAATTTTAGCCATCATTGGAAAGTATTTGCCAGACCTTTCAAGCCACGCTACCATATGGTCTCTGCCGTTCCCGGTAAAATAGTCTATCCATTGATCTACATACGAATTGACTTCCAATGGGATATCTGCATGAATTACCATTTTAGGTGTATTATTATTTTTGCCGAAATTTACTTTTATTTCAGGCAATGATTTTCCCATCCATTCTTCAAGCGCAGCAAATGATACATTTGAAGGCAGTTCGGGAAGACTGTCTACGTACTTTTTATAATCATCAATAATTGATTTTTCAAGTTCATTATATGCTTCGTTCTTTTCAATTCCCGGGTAGTAACTTAAATTATTAATTATTCTTAGAGCTGATTCATAGTTAGATACAGCCTCCACTGTACTATTTTGTTCTTCTTTTGATAATGCAACAACATAGTATTGGCGGGCTTGTTCCAATAATTCCGAAACTATTCCGACTTTTTGAATTTTATTCTGGTTGGTAAAGGATTCCTTATCCTTTGCTATTTCTTTATTTGTTCCGCATGATGATAGAAAAAGAGCAAATAAAGAAATAACCATCAACGGTAAAATTCCTTTTATCATGCAATCTCCAAATTTTTGTAATTTACAATTCAATATAACCTCTATTTTTTGTTTTATCAAGTAAAAAATTAACTAAACCACCTTAATCACTTATTTTCAATATAGTTACAAATTTAAAATACCTATAAAGGAATATTACCATGCTTCTTTTTAGGGTTTTTATCTACCTTTGTTTTTAAAATTTTAAATGCTTTAATTATTTTAATCTTAGTTTCTTCAGGCATAATTACATCATCGATGTAACCTCTTTTCGCTGCAATATAGGGATTGGCAAATTTCTCAATATAGCCGGACAATTTATTTTCCAATTCTGCTTCAGGATTTTTAGCTTTTGAAATTTCCTTTTTAAAGATGATTTCAACAGCTCCTTTCGGCCCCATAACGGCAATTTCGGCGGAAGGCCAGGCATAATTAAAATCACCTCTTATATGTTTGGAATTCATTACATCATAAGCGCCGCCGTATGCTTTTCTTGTAATAACCGTAACTTTAGGAACAGTAGCTTCGCAAAAGGCATAAAGTAATTTAGCGCCTTGGCGAATTATACCGTTCCATTCTTGTTCAGTGCCGGGCAAAAACCCGGGAACATCTTCCAATACGAGAATCGGTATATTAAATGAATCGCAAAATCTTACAAAGCGTGCGCCTTTAATTGAAGCATTTATATCCAATACACCGGCTAAAACTTCAGGCTGATTTGCAATTATTCCTACAGGCATACCGCCAATTCTTGCAAATCCAACTACTATGTTCTCTGCGTAATTAGTATGTACTTCAAAAAAATCATTTTCATCAACCAGCAAATCAATAACTTTTTTGATGTCGTACGGTTTATTGGGATTATCCGGTACAATTTCATTTAATTTTTTATCCGGTTTAAGACTTTGTAAATCAAATTCCGTTTCAGCCGGACGATCCATAAAGTTTTGCGGAAGAAATCCTATTAATTTTCTAACATTTAATAATGTTTCAATTTCATTATCATAAATAAAATGAGCTACACCGCTTTTCGACGCATGTGTCTCTGCACCGCCAAGATCTTCAAAACTAACTTCTTCGTGAGTTACGGTTTTAACTACATTCGGTCCGGTAACAAACATGTAGCTTGTATTCTTCACCATAAATATAAAATCCGTTATTGCCGGTGAATAAACAGCTCCGCCTGCACACGGACCCATGACAACTGAAATTTGCGGAATAACGCCTGAAGCAAGAGTATTTAACAAAAAGATATCTGCATAGCCTCCCAAACTAACCACACCTTCCTGTATTCTCGCCCCGCCCGAATCATTCAATCCGATAACCGGTATTCCTGTTTTCATTGCCATGTTCATTATCTTTACTATTTTTTCAGCGTGAGTTTCCGATAATGAACCGCCGAATACAGTAAAATCCTGGCTGTAAATTGCTACAGGTCTATTATCTATTCTTGCAAAGCCTGTTATTACACCGTCTCCGAGAAAGTGCTGCTTATCCAATCCGAAATCAACCGCCCTATGTTCAACGAACATATCAATTTCTTCAAAGCTGCCTTCATCTACCAGTAATTCAATTCTTTCCCTGGCAGATAATTTCCCTTTTGCGTGCTGAGCGTTAATTTTTTCTTGCCCACCGCCGAGCTTTGCGCTTTCTTTTTTCTTTTTCAGTTCATCGATTTTGTTATGCATATTAAACTCACTAACGACTATATGCCGTCAAATAGATTAAAATTAAAATTTTTAAAATAAATAAATACTTAATGAGGAGTTACACAATTTTTTTTGACTTAAACTTGAAATTTATTAGCTTCGGAAATAAAGGATGAATTGTCATGTCCGGCAAATACTTTTTCAATTTGCCCCTTTAATGAAGTAAAATAATCTCCGTTTTTCTCAGTTAATTTTAATCTATCTACAACAATTTTATCAATTATCATGCCCGGATTCTTCTTCATTAAATAAATTTCATCCGATAAAAAAATAGCATTATTTATATTTGCAGTTGCAAAAATTATATTAATTTTTAGTTCGAAAATCAGTGATAAAATAAGCTCATTTATTTCTTTTTTTACTTCGTGGTGCATTTCTTTAAAGGGATCGTCTAATAATAATATTTGAGGTTCAACTGCTAATGCACGAGCCAATGAAATTCTGAATCTGAAACCCAGACTTTTATCATTCGGAAAATGATTTTCATATCCTTCCAATCCAACTAAATTTATTAACTTTTTTAATTTATTATTTTCCAGAGCTGCGGATTTTAGATTAAATGCAAAGATAATATTTTGTTTTACATTCATCCAGGGGAAAGAAGAAGCTTTTTCCGGTATGTAAACAACTTTACCTCGTAATTCTTCGGGTTCGCATTTTTTACCTGTAACATTTACTTCGCCGTTAGAAGGCTTTACCAAACCGGAAATAATTTTAAGCAAGGTTGTCTTGCCGGCACCTAAAGGCGCTAATATTGAGATTAATCTGCTTTTTTCATATGAAAATTTTACATCAAGATTTACATTTTGTAATACATGCTGTTTTGCACCGGCAATTCCGTGATAATCTTTTGAAACATTAATAATTTTTAATAAAGACTGTTCAGAATTCAATTAAAACTCCAGTGACAAAATTTATTTTGCAAATAAATAATTAATTCCGTACCGGAATAAATTAATACTCCAGTTATTATTGTTACGGAAAATAAAGCCGAGATATCACTATAAATAAAAGCTAATTTATAGATTTCACCCAGCCCATAACTTCCCTTAATAAATTCAAATATTAAGATAATTGACCAGAGTTTAAAATGTAGCTTTAAAATATGTTTAAATATTTTAGGTTGAACGGCATTCCAAATAATTTTTTTCGAAATTGTTTTATTATCCGCACCCAAGGAAATTGCGGAATCCAAATATTCGTTTGGGACATGTTGCGATTCTTTAATAAATAGAATTGCCAAAGAAAAGAAAGCATATATAAATGCAAAAATAATTTCAATTAAATTTGAAACAGGGAACCAGAACAGGACAAATATTACAAATGCTAAAACCGGAATGTAAACGGCAAGCTGTTTTATCGACAAAAAGAAGTTTACTAAAAAGTTGTCGGCTTTTGTTAGATAAGAAGACATTAATAAGAGAAATAAATATGCAGCAAATATGGAAATATAAATGCTTGTTATTGTATTAAGCAAACCAATGAGCAAATGATAATCTTTCCAGAGTGCACCGAACGATAGAAATACAATCGACGGTTTGGGGAGTATTTCATTTGCAGGTAAAATAAACTCGAATAGGAATACCCAGATAATAAAATATGAAAGTATAAAAAGGAATATATTTTTTTGAGAAGCGGTTTTATTTCTCATAAAAACTTAATTGTAAAAACTTAAATGCTGTATTACTTCTTGAATTTAGGAATAGAATATATTCAAAGACATTTTATTTTTCAAAGTAATACGTGCTTTGATTTAATAATATTATCGAGCACTACTACTTAATTCATACAAAAAAGGATTATTTTTCTTTTCAACACCAACTTTACTAAAACTTCCATGCCCGGGATAGATTACAACATTATCGGGTAATGTAAAAAGTTTGGTTTTAATCGATTTGAGGAGAGTACTATAATCTCCTCCCCATAAATCTGTCCGTCCTATGTTATTATTGAAAATAACATCTCCCGTAAAGCAGAAAGCTTCTTTCCTAAAATAGAAACAAAATTCCCCGGCAGTGTGTCCGGGTGTAAATAAAAATTCAATTGTTGAATTGCCTATGGTAAGCTGTTCATCTTCATTTATGTATTTATCCGGCTTAGGAGGCTTTTCTATTTCCAAGCCGAAAGCAGAAGCTTGAACATTTACATTTTCCAGGAGAGACATATCGAGTTCCGGTGCATAATAAACAGGATTATATTTATCCTTAACAAACTTACATCCCCAAATATGGTCAACATGGCAATGAGTGTTTAATAAATATTTTACGTTAAGATTATTTTCAGAAATATATTGTTCTAAAATATCTTCCTCGCTTTTCTGCGAACACCCGGGATCTATAACAGCACATTCTTTTGTACTTTCATCCCAAACAATAAATGTATTTTCGGTAAAAAAATTAAAAACAAATGATTTGATTACTAACATTGCTTCCGTCCTATTCTATTTTTTCGTAAAATTTTTTATCAACCTTGAATTTGTTTTTTTTACGTAAGCTGAATAATTATCTTTTGTTTCTTCCATGGAATCACCCCCGAATTTAACGAGGAAATATTTTGCCAGGCTCCATGCAAGCATAGATTCCCCGATTACGGCACACGCCGGAACCGCAACAAAATCACTTCTCTCTCTCCTTGCATCAACTTTTTTCATAGTTCTTAAATCCACACTATCAATTGGACTCATTAATGTAGCAATTGGTTTCATTGCGGCTCGTACTATAATAGGTAAACCCGTAGTTATTCCACCCTCTATACCTCCTGCCCGATTTGTTTTTCGAACAAGCATATCTCCTCTTTTAATAATTTCATCGTGAGATTCCGAACCAAACTTTTCTGCAGACTCAAAGCCCGATCCGATTGAAACTGCTTTAACGGCATTTATAGACATAATAGATTGAGCTATTTCAGCATCTAGTTTAGTATCATAATGAACAAAGCTCCCTATTCCTACCGGTAAACCTGTGGCAACTATATAGAAAGTTCCGCCTAAAGTATCTCCTTTTTTCTTTGCCTGTTTAATCTTATCAATAATTTTATTTTCATGATCTTTTTCCAAAACCCTTACATCGCTTAAATCTGATTTTTCAGAAAGATTCCACGCTGAAAAGTTTTTCGGCAGATTATTATCGAACAATTGGTTTACAAAATTATTTTCAGGGTAAATGCCTCCAATGCTTTCTACGAAACTTCCGATTGTAATATTAAACTCCGATAAAAATTTTCTTGCTATTGAACAAGCAGCCACTCTTGCCGCAGTTTCTCTGGCACTAGAGCGTTCAATGGAATTTCTAATATCATCATAATTAAATTTTGTAACGCCAACTAAATCTGCATGGCCCGGCCTAGGAATTGTAATTTTTTCAACTTTGGAATTCTTCTTATCGGGAGTCATTTTATCCGTCCAATTTTCCCAGTCACGGTTTTTTATAAGCAAGGAAATCGGCGTACCTAAAGTTTTCTGAAATCGAATTCCGGAAATGATTTCGGCAGTATCGGTTTCAATCTTCATCCTTAATCCACGGCCATACCCTGATTGTCTTCTTTTAAGATGAAGATTTATATATTCGTTTTCTATTTTTAAATTCGAGGGGAATCCTTCGACAATAGTAGTTAAAGCTTTTCCGTGAGATTCACCTGCAGTTAGAAATCTAACCATAAATTTCCTTTTAATTTAGTGCCAAATATAAAAAAAAACGTCCGAATATACGGACGTTTTATAAAATAATTTAAATTTATTGAAATTATTTTTTAGGTATCTGAAGGCCGATAAACATACTGGTGCCTTTGCTGTCTTTTACTTTTAATAAAATTGCCGAACCTTCTTTATCCTTAACTAATTTTTTAAATTGATCGACATCATTAATGTTTTTCCTGTCGGCTTCGGTAATTACAAGTCCCTGGCCAAGGTTTTGATTTTGTGCAGGTCCGTATGCAGTCACACTAGAAATCATAATACCATGATCCACTTTGTATTGGGATTTTTCATCCGAAGTAAGATTTCTAACCGTCATTCCTATATTATTTAAGGTTACGGTAGTAGATTCCGACTCGTTGTTCTTATCTTTATTTTTATTTACAACAGGTTCGGTTTTGTTATCTTCTTTTCTAGCTTTTAAAGTTACCTTTCGATCTATTTGTTTTCCATCTCTATAGATTGTAAGGTCTACATTTGTCCCTGCCGTTTTTGTTGCAATTATACTTTGAAGCTCATTAGCTTGATTTACCGGTTTTCCGTTTACTTTAAGAATTATGTCACCTGCTTTAATATCCGTCTTAGATGCGGCACCGCCAGGAACAATACCCTGAATAATAACACCTTCAGGCTTTTCTAATCCCACCGATTGAGCTATAGCATCATCAACATTACCTATTTCTATTCCGATATATCCTCTGTTTACTTTCCCATATGCAATTAATTCCTTTGCAACTGTTTTAACAATGTTAATCGGAACAGCAAAGCCATAACCGATAAAACTGTCTGTACCGGCAGTAGCAATAGCGGAATTAACGCCAATTACAGCACCCGAAAGATCGACCAAAGCACCGCCGCTGTTTCCAGGATTTATAGGAGCATCGGTCTGTATATAATCTTCAATTCCATATTTGGAATTTATGAGATGAAGCTGCCTGCCCATCGCACTAACAATTCCTGCCGTAACAGTAGAAGTTAAGGAAAGCGGGTTTCCGATTGCCATTACCCATTGTCCGACTTTTAAACTATCCGAATTGCCGAGATAAGCAGCCGGTAGATTTTTAGCATCTATTTTAATAACCGCTAAATCGGTATTAGGATCGGTACCAATTACTTTTGCTGTAAATACCCTTTTGTCGTACAAGCCGACCCTAACTGAAGTTGCATTTTTAACAACATGATAATTTGTAACAATATAACCGTCAGGAGAAATTATAATACCGCTTCCGGAACCTTCCTCTTCTTTAGGAAGATTATTGAACGGGAAAAAGAAGAAATTTTGATGAGGGTTATCTGTTTTAGCTACAACCGTAATTTGTACAATTTCGGGTGTAACGGTTTTTGCTACTTGTATAAAAGCTTTACTAAATGAATTTGCGTCTGCATTAAGCTTTACAGGCGGTTCCGGTGATCCGATAGTTACATCAGCTAAACTTGGCCTAACTAAACCGAAACCTGAAACTAATATGGCGCCAAAAATTATTCCTATCACAATTAATGCTAAGGCACCCCATAAACCTTTAGATTTCATTTTATTCCTCCGATTATTTTCTTGTAAAAATTCTTTAATCTAAATTTGATTGAAAGTTTTAAATTAAAATTACTTAAACAGTTGAATTGCTTGAATACCTTTGAAATCCGGAATATGATATGTTAAAAATCTTTCCATGAATACAACGGCTTTTTCCGCAATCGTAACGTCTGGTTTTTCAATCTTTTTACTGTTCTTTAGACAAATTAAGTAGTGAAAAAGTTCCGAATTTAAGAAGTAGGATTCCAATTTATCTTTTCTACAATCGCTGCAAAAGATACCCATTTCGTAATTATATGACAAATCTTCACTGTTCAGGTTTGTTCTACCGCAAACAGAGCATTTGTCCAACTGAATTTCGTATCCCAATTCGGTTATAAAAAAAATAAAAAACCTGCCGAATAAAATTATCGGCATTTCATTCGATGAATCAAATAATGAAAAGATTCTAATAACCCCCTTGAAGAGCCTCACATTTACTTCATGTTCTACAGTTAATTTTTTAAGTAATTCTAGTACAGCTTGTGAGTATTTCAATTTATCAAGATCCTCTTTTATTTTCGGATAATAAGAAATTAAATCCGCATTTGATATAATTTGGATTTCCCTATTATCCTTTTTATAAACAACAAGCTGTACATAATTAAGCGAATCGGCAACGATACCTAATTTGGATTTAGGATTTCTTCCTCCTTTTATTATTGCAGAAAATTTTCCGTATTCTTTTGTAAAAAGAGTAACAATACTGCTGGTGTCGCCATAGTTCAATTTACTTAGAACTATGGCTTCGGTTTTTATTATTTCACTCATGAAATAAAATTGTAAGGGAAAACGTATATTTTTTCTTCGGTTATAATTCCGGTTATAAGATGAGACGGCGTGACATCAAAGGCTGGTGAGAAAGTATCATAGTAATCCGGAGCAACCGGAGAACCGTTTATTTTTAATATTTCATTTTTATTTCTGTATTCAATTTCAATTTCACTACCCGAGGCAATTTTTTTATCTATTGTTGTTGTAGGTGCCGCCACATAAAAAGGAATATTATAATAGTTGCAAAGTACTGCCAAACTGCACGTTCCTATTTTATTTGCAGTATCTCCGTTTAATGCTATTCTATCGGCACCGACTATAACAAAATCAACTTTACTCTGCTGCATTAAAACGTTTGCCATAGAGTCTGTTTGAATTGCAAATGGTATTCCGCTTCGTTCCAATTCAAAAGAAGTTAATCTAAGGCCTTGCAGCAACGGGCGTGTTTCATCTGCATAAACAAAATTAACAAGATTATTTTCATATCCCACTTTAATTACGTTAAATGCTGTCCCGTCACCGCCGGTAGCTAATTTCCCGGTGTTGCAATGTGTTAATATGTTTGATTTCTTTTTAAAGATTGCCAATCCGTTTTCACCAATTCTCCGGCATTTCTCAATATCGTCTTGATGAATTTCCTTAGCTTTATTTAGAACAGTCTCATAAATATTTTCTGCAGATTTATTTTTTTCATAGGTAGTTTTAATTTCATTTAAAGCCATAAAAAGGTTTACCGCAGTGGGTCGTGTAGAAGACAATCTTTTATAAGCTTTCCTAAAAATTTCATCTTCTGAAGAACGGCCGGCATTCTTAAGCGAAAGAGTTAAGCCATAAGCGGCTGTAATGCCGATGGCAGGTGCACCGCGGACTTCCAAACGCTCTATTGCTAAAGCTATTCTTTCATAGTCATCGGTTTCGACATAAACTTCTTCAAGCGGAAGTTTAGTTTGATCTAAAAAGATGAATTTATCATCCTGGAATTTTATGGAAAAGTATTCTTTATTTTTCATCAACTTTAGAAAGGTTTAAAAATTCTCTATACCTGTCTTGTATTCTAAAATATTTTAATTCTTCCAATCCGTTTGTACTAAATTTTTCAACACAAAAAGAAGCCATAGCACTTCCGTAAATTACCGCACGCTTCATATTTTCCGCGCTTAAATCCTGTGTTTTATGGAGATAACCTGTAAAACCTCCGGCAAATGAATCTCCTGCACCAGTCGGATCATAAATCATTTCCATCGGATAAGCCGGAGCAGAAAAAATAATATCTTCGGTAAATAAAAGAGCACCATGTTCGCCTTTTTTAATTATTAGGATTTCCGGCCCCATATCCCTAATTATTTTTGAAGCTTTTATCAAATTGGGTTCTTTTGCAAGAAGTCTTGCTTCCGAATCATTAATTATTAAAACATTAGCCCTCGGAAGTAATTTTACCAAAACTTCTTTCTTACCCTCAATCCAATAGTTCATCGTATCGCAAACAACAAAATTCGGGTTCTCCATTTGGTCAAGAACTTTAATTTGTAAGACGGGATCTATATTACCAAGACAAACGAACTTCGATTTTTTATAATTGTCCGGAACAACCGGATCGAAATTTTCAAAAACATTTAACTCGGTAAATAATGTATCACGGACATTAAGATCATAATGATATTTCCCCGACCAGCGAAATGTTTTACCTTCTTCGATAATTTGTAATCCTTCAAGGTCAACATTATGATTCTCAAGCAGATCAATATATTTTTGAGGAAAGTCATCTCCCACAACACCCATAAGATAAACAGGTCCTGTAAAATAACTAGCAGCCAAAGAAATATATGTTGCTGAACCGCCTAAAGCATTATCCACCTTATCAAACGGAGTTGCAACGTCATCTAAACCAAGGGTACCAACAATTAACAATCCCAAATCTTACTCCTATATAATATATGAATTTTAAGGTTGTAAAATAATTAATTCAATACTTAAACCATAATACAATAATAGAATAATTGAAATATTAATTTAGAATATTCAAACATTTAAAATTAAAGAAGGATTTAACTATAATTTAAAAAGAATATGGAGGCTGTCTCAAATGTATTTTGTAATTTCAACCGACCTGCCTGCGGCAGGAGGAAGAAATCTTACGTTAAGAGAGATTTCTCGGTCGAATACGCCCTCTCAACTTACTCTTGAGATAGTCTCCAAACTATTTCATAAAAAGCTGAATTTAATAATTCATACTTATAGTTTTTCCTGGCAATAATGTCGGAATTCCTTCTTTTGACGCCGCTTTATTAAATAAATCAATTTTATCTGTAATTATATTATTAAACTTGTCAATGTAGCTTCCAAGTTGAATTTCGAGACTATGCAATTGAGCCAGATTATCTTTATTCGGTGCAGTATCATAATCCCCGGTAATAACATAATTGATGTTATAAAACCAATTATACAATCGTGTTAAAAAATGTATTTCATCTTCACCAACTCCATGCTGCGGACCTTTTGTATATATTGTATCTTTTACAGTACTTAAAAGCGAATCTATTTCATCAGCATTTTTAATAATAGATTTAAATTTATTTTCAGTTGAATTTTTACCCTCTATTATATCAATCGATTTTTTAATATTCGCAATTTGTTGATGAAGATTATCTATTTTATTAAGCATGGCATTCATTGTAGAGATGTCCTTATAAACTTGCATAGCAGCTTTAAACTGTGCTTCGGCAGCAGTAAAATTATAATTCAATCTCGGATCTGTTTTCACTTCAACTTTTTTGGTTTCTGTTTGTTTATTTACCGTAACAGAAATCGAATATGTACCGGGTAATACCTCAGGACCATTGTGGTAAGAAATATGTTTCTCTTTTACGGTATCTTCATTAAACAGCTCAGCACTTTTATAATGCAAATTCCATGTAATCCTGTTTATTCCTTCTTTAGCCGTTCCGTGTAAAGTATCTATCTCATCTCCGTCAGCATTTGAAATTTTAATTAGAACAGGAACAGAATGGTTCTCTTTTTCTTTTTTATCCAGTTTAATTTTAGATTTTAAGTAATAATCTATCACTGCGCCGTTCGGAGGATTCGGAGCTGTGTACTTTCCAAGTTCGTCGGAAGAACTTTTGTACCAGATATTAAATCTATAAACAGGCTGCATGGAGAACAAATGAAAATTTTTCTTTTTGACATTTTTTGTAATTTCTTCTAAAGGTGTAATATTATCAAGTACAAAAATTCCACGACCATGTGTAGCTACTACCAGATCATGTGTTTGTTTTACAAATTTCAAATCCCAAACCGGTGCCGAGGGAAAGTTACTTTTATACTTTATCCAATTTTCCCCATTATCATATGAATAATACAATCCTATATCATTGCCTAAAAACAAAAATCCTTTTTTATTAGGATCTTCTCTAACAACGTGCACTTCTTCATCATCCGGAAGACCTTTTGTTATCTTCGTCCAGGTTTTTCCAAAGTCATCTGTTTTATATACATATGGCTTGTCGTTATCCAGCATATGCAAATCTACGGCAATATAACAAGTTGAAGGTGAAAAAGGTGAAACATCTAGCTGATATATTCTTCCCCACGAAGGTAATTTTTTGTTACATTCGACCAGTGTTCACCTCCATCCTGAGTTACCTGTACCTGTCCGTCATCCGTTCCAACCCAAATTACATTTGAGTTGTTCTTTGAAAGTCCTATTGACATAATTGTGCCGTATGTTTCAGCTCCGCTCATATCAAGATTAATAGGTCCGCCGCTTTTTATTTGTTTGGTTTTATCATTCCTTGTTAAATCCGGACTTATTACCTTCCAGTTCGTTCCCCCATCCGTAGTTTTAAATAAAACATTTGCACCCAAATAAACTTCGTCTGCATTATTATATGAAACAGCAATAGGAGTCGTCCAATTAAAACGGTACTTTAATTCAGCCGGATCCTTATCGCTTACATCAAAAAAGTACGGGCGGATATGACGTTTTAAACCGGTTTTTAAATCGAGACGATTTAGATAACCATCCTGAGATTCGGAATAAATAATATTTGGATCACTTGGAGCAGGCACTACGTACTCGCCGTCGCCTCCTGCTACAGTATACCAATGAGAACCGTCCATCTTATTTCCATTCAAATTTCTCGACGGTCCATACCAGGCGTTATTATCCTGGAGGCCTCCGCCGATATTATATGCTATTGAAGTATCGGTTGCCACCTGGTAAAATTGTTCTATCGGAATGTTGTCAAAATAATGCCAAGTTTTACCTCCGGTAAGAGATTGATAAACACCGCCGTCATTTCCTTCGATAATTCTTTTAGGATTTTTAGGATCAATCCAAATTGCATGATGATCAACATGAACATCGCCATTTATGGATTTTACTGTCCTGCCTCCGTCCTTAGACAGCGTAAGTAAAAATGACAAGAAATAAATTTTATTATCGTTATCCGGGGATACTTCCATTTTGGTAAAATAAAACGGACGTACATCTAATTCATGATTATTATTTATTAAATTCCAATGGCCCCCGAAATTGTGAGAATCCCACAACATTCCGTGTTTTGATTCTATTAAAGCATAAACATGTTCGGGATTACTCAAAGAAGTGCCGAATGAAATCCGCCCCATTAAACCTTTCGGCAATCCTTTTTTTAATTTCACCCATGTATCGCCGCCGTCTTTCGATTCCCAGATACCGCTTCCCTTTCCACCATCTACTAATGCCCATGGGTATCTAATTACCTGCCAGGTTGCCGCAAGCATTACTTCGGGATTACCGGGCTCAAATACAACATCATTAACGCCTGTGGTATCATTAACATATAAAACTTTTTTCCAAGTCTTACCTCCGTCTGATGTTTTATATAAACCTCTTTCTTTATTAGGCGCCCAAGCGTGTCCTATAGCAGCAACAAAGACTATTTTAGGATTCTCCGGGTTAATTATTATTTTAGAAATTTGCCCGGCATCTTTCAGTCCCATAAATTTCCACGTGGCACCGGCGTCAGGTGAATAATAAACTCCTTTACCGTCCGTAATATCATTTCTAATATTTGCCTCTCCTGTTCCGACCCAAACTAAATTAGGATTAGAAGGCGCCAAAGTAATAGCGCCGATAGAAGGCGGATATTTTGTGAAGATGGCTTTCCACGAATAACCACCGTTAGTTGTTTTAAATACACCTCCGCTTGCTCCGCCTATATAATAAATATCCGTGTTACCCGGTATACCGACAACCGAACTAACTCTTCCACCTGCAACTGCCGGCCCGATATTTCTAAATTTCAAAGCCGAATATAAATCCGTAGTATCTTTCGCTCCATTTTTTGAAAAAGATTTAAAGCTAAAAACAATTAGAAATAATGATGATAGAATTAAAATTACTTTCTTATTAAACAACATTAATCTTTCTCCTTAAATATCTTTTTTTATTTTAATTTTTTAGTTATAGGAAGAAATAATATTTAGAGTTCAAGTTTTGTCTGAATAGTTAATCGAAATAATTAGAATCCAATATTAGGATTATTATTCTTTATAGAATTATGTTGATTGATTCGCCTTATTACAATTTAAAATGTAAATAAAAATATTCCGGGGACAATGTGATTTATCGCAATAAAGTGATATTATAAAAAAGTTTTCATAAAAAATAAATCTGAGTCTTATCAACAATATGCTGAAACTTTGTAAGAGTAAAACTGAAATGACATAAAACTTTATCTTAAGCTTTAAATATTCTTGTTTGAATTAAAACCAATAATTTTTATAAATGTATTTCGACAAATTTAAGAAAGTTACTTTCATTCATCATGTAGTTTTCAATTATATCTATCGATTTTCGCTGCCCGGGCCATGCAAGCATTGTTTTT
>CAZHBJ010000037.1:2064-23012 GCA_964530445.1 uncultured Ignavibacteriaceae bacterium | reverse complement strand
ATGACTTAAAGAGAAACAGATTTGAATTTATCATGGCAGCTTTAGTTTACAACATCAGAAAGTTAATAACTGCAACGAGTTGAAATTCAAAATCAACAGTTAAGGCAGATTGCTTTGGTTTTTAAAATGTCAAAGAACAAAAAATATCAACAAACTAAAGTAAAAGCACAGATAAATTTTCAAAAAAAATCAATTAAGAGAGTTATCTATTAAATAACCTAATTTTTCAGAAGTTTCATATAATAATAATTTTTTATGTCATACCTACGGGATTTATTATACTTTCTATTATAGCTTTTTATAATAATATCACGCCTTTGGCGTTTGATGTAAAAGCCCGAAGGGCTGATATTTTTATAATTGAAAACTAAACCAGGATATTTGTAAATCCGGAAGAGATGAAATTATTACTAAGCGGAATTATTATGTTTTAGATCGTTTATAAAACAAAATTCTTAATGCAGCTTTATTTTAAACAGAAATTATATAAATAAATTATATGTATCTTGTCTTGATTAATATTCTGAATATTCATAATATTACGAATATAATTTGTAATAATAAGATAAAAACGAATGATTAACGATATAGATGCAAAAATACTGAATATCCTTCAAAACAACTCACGAACAACAAATGCAGATATTGCACGGCAAATCAATATGGCTCCTTCTGCAGTTCTGGAAAGAATAAGAAGACTTGAGAAGAAGAAGATTATAGCCAAATACACTGCTCAAATAAATCCGGAAGAAGTAAAACGCGGACTTCTTGCATTTATCCAGGTAAAAGCAAACGGTCCGATAGTAGATCAAAAAACTGCAAAAGAAATTGCAAAAATTCCCGAAGTGCTTGAAGTGCACATTGTTGCCGGAGAAGACAGTTATTTAGTAAAAGTAAGAGCGGAAAACTCGGAAGATTTGACAAAACTTCTCCGAACTAAATTTGCATCGATAAAATCGATTAGAACGACAAATACAATCATCGTTTTGGAAACAGTTAAGGAAACCAGCGAATTAATATTTTAAAAACATAATTCATTAAGCGGAGTTAATATGGCAAAAAAACTAGAAAGAAGATCATGGGCTGAACCTTTTAAAATAAAAGTAGTAGAGCCTATTAAAATGACTACAAGAGAATACCGGGAAAAAGCAGCTAAACAAGCAGGCTATAATACATTCCTTTTAAAATCGGAAGATGTATATATTGATTTGTTAACCGACAGCGGAACAAATGCTATGAGCGATTCGCAATGGGCCGGGATGATGATTGGTGACGAAGCTTATGCCGGAAGTAAAAACTTTTATTATCTATGGGATAATGTAAAAAAATATTACGGCTTCCCTTATTTTGTACCGACTCATCAAGGCAGAGCAGCCGAACATTTGATTTCAAAAATATTAATCAAACCCGGTGATTACGTTCCGGGTAATATGTATTTTACTACCACAAGACTTCACCAGGAACTTGCCGGTGCAACTTTTGTCGATGTTATTATAGATGAAGCTCATAATCCTCAAAGCACTCATCCGTTTAAGGGTAATGTTGACCTAAAAAAGCTTGATAAACTCGTTAAGGAAGTCGGTGCAAAGAAAATTCCTTATATAAGTATTGCGGGGCCTGTTAATATGGCGGGAGGCCAGCCGATTTCCATGGCTAATATTATTGAGTTAAAAGACTACACTAAAAAGCACGGAATTAAAATGTGGTTGGACGCTACTCGCTTGGTAGAAAATGCATATTTCATAAAAGTGCGGGAGAAGGGTTATGAAAATAAAACTATTGCACAAATCGTAAAAGAAATATGTTCTTATTTTGAAGGTATTTGGGTAAGCGCTAAGAAAGATTTGCTTGTTAATATCGGCGGATTCCTTGCAACAAAAAATAAAAAAGTTTTTGAGGAAGGAAGGAATCTTGTTGTAGTTTATGAAGGGCTGCATACTTACGGAGGTCTAGCCGGAAGAGACATGGAAGCAATGGCTCGGGGCATAGAAGAGATGACCAATTATGATTATATAAGGTCAAGGATCGGACAAGTTGAATATTTCGGCAGCAAGCTTCTTGAATATAAGGTACCTATCGTACAGCCGATTGGAGGACACGCAGTATTTTTAGATGCAAAAAAATTCTTGCCCCATTTAAAACAGGATGAATTCCCTGCGCAAACACTTGCCAATGAAATTTATATTGATTCGGGTGTCCGCTCAATGGAAAGGGGAATAGTTTCTGCCGGAAGAAATAAAAAGACCGGTGAGCATAATTATCCGAAACTGGAACTTGTTCGTTTAACCTTGCCAAGAAGAGTATATACTCAAGCTCATATTGATGTTACTTATGAATCAATTGTATCCGTCTTTGAAAAAAGGAAATCAATTAAAGGATTAAAAATGGTTTATGAGCCGAAGTATCTAAGGTTCTTCCAGGCTCGTTTTGAAAAACTGAAAAAGTAATTATATAATTTTAAGCAATTAATTTAAGCCGGATAATATGTCCGGCTTTTTGTATTATGTAAATAATAAATTGAATTAGAGGAATAAAATCATCATTAATAATTTAATGCATTTTATTAAAAATATTTTTAAGTTTAAATATCAATAATTGACAACGATAGTTGGGGCAGGGAAATTATAACCACATAAAGACACGCATGGGGCCAAACTAAATCGGATAAATAATTTTATAAAAATATAATTATTTATGGAGGATACCATGAAATCCAAATTCTTTTTTATTTCTATTATCCTTATTGTAATGGCATGTCAATATTGTACAAAAGCCAAGGTTAAGGCATATTACTCAGCTGTAATAAAAGTTACTGTTTCAGGAAGTGTGAAATATGATAATGGTCAGCCGTTCTATAATGCTTATGTATGGTTAGAAAATACAGATGAAAGTAAAATATACAGCACACGTACCGATAACAACGGGAACTATACTATAATGATTGACTCAGGAGCATATTATATAGCTGCGTATGTTAATTATATTGAAGGTAATATGCTGACAAATCGAAGCATATATTACAATAACAAACAATCCTTTAATAATGCCGATGTGATAACTATTAGTAACGATACAACAAATATTGACTTTACTTTTCCAACACTAACTCTCTGTACCATTTCCGGTACAATAAGAGATGCTGTAACACATAATCCGTTAAGTAATGTTTTTATTGCTGTAAATTCAATAGAGAATAGTGATTCAACTTTTATAGGGACAGATCAAAACGGAAATTATTCGATACAAGTTTTTGAAGGAAGCTATACGTTGTATGCTTATCAATCCGGTTACTTTCTCGATTATTATAAGGATGTATTTAACAGTTTTGACGCAACCCCCGTTATTGTAAATAAAGACAGTTCACAGGTAACCGGAATAGATTTTAATTTGACAAAACCTGAACCTGGGAGTAATTCAATATCAGGTTTAGTTGGAGATCCAAATTGGCTTGCCGGAGTAGAGATATATGCTATACCTGCCAATGGAGGAAAATGGATAGGAACTCGATCTAGTAATAACGGAAGTTTTTCTATCGTAAATCTTAAGAACGGTAAATATGTTTTGTTATTTTATAAGGACGGCTATAAAAGTCAATATTATGGAGATAGTTTAAATACAATTGATCTAACGGGAAATATGAGTGTCAAGAACATATTTATCATAATGGAAAAATTAAATTCCATTGGTGGAGAAATATCGGGTACAGTTAACTCTAATTCCGATTCACCTTTGAGCGGGACTTTGTTGCTGGCAGTTGATTCATTAGGTGATACGGTCTCGACAAGTATATCGAATTTCAGCGGTTATTATAAAATTCCTTCGCTGTCCAACGGAAATTATAAAATAATTGCTAATAAAATTGGATATGAGAAGACAATATATCCCCAAAAAGTTGAAATAAACTTAACAAATAATCCAATAGTAAGTGGAATAAATATTTCGATAATTCCAACCGGAATAGATAAAAAGGTGAACAATTTACCCAAAACCTTTGTACTGTATCAGAATTATCCTAATCCATTTAATCCTTCGACTACAATTAAATACTCTCTTCCATATGAAAGTAATGTTAAACTCATTATATATAATATTCTCGGAGAAGCAGTAAAAGAATTAAGAAATTCAACAGAAACTGCAGGTTATCATAAAATAAATATCAATGCCGATAATTTATCTTCCGGAATTTATTTCTATAGGATTTCGGCAAAATCAATAGATGGTAAACATCAATTTGAAAGTGTTAAAAAATTAATTTTGTTAAAATGAAAATAGGAAGATCTTCTTCATAAAGTTTAAATAGATTTATTTCTTATTAGCAAAATGATTTTTAATGTTAAATTTTCAAGCATTTACTTAAATAAAAAAACAAAATTATGACAAACTTTCCTAATGCTTTAATGTGGTATGTAGTATTTTTATTATCGACAACCTTTCACGAAGCAGCCCATGCATTTGCCGCAATGAAAATGGGGGATTTAACAGCTTATGAAAACGGGCAGGTCACATTAAATCCGTTTCCGCATGTAAAGAGAGAACCGGTTGGTACTATTGTAGTCCCAATTATATCCTTTTTAATAGGAGGATGGATGGTCGGATGGGCAAGTGCGCCCTATAATCCTGAATGGGCTTATAAGTATCCTAAAAAATCTGCTGCAATGGCGGCCGCTGGTCCGATGGCTAATTTTATCCTAATTGTTGTTTCGGCATTATTAATACATTTAGGCATAATGCTGAATATATTTTATGCACCTGAGACTATTAAGGGAGTTGATATTGTTTCGGCAGTAAACAGCGGAATATACGGCGGTGCGGCTAAAATATTGGGTATATTTTTTATTCTAAATTCTATTTTGTTCTTGTTTAATTTGATTCCCGTTCCTCCTCTTGACGGAAGCGGCATACTCCCAATGTATTTGAATGAAGCGAACGGCAGGAAATATATGAGTAAAATAAACAGCTATGCTTTTGAGATTGTAGGAATAATCATAGCATGGTATCTTTTCGATTTCATTTATTCCGGTTTGCACACAGTTTTAATTAATTTATTATATCCGGGGAGTAATTATCATTAAATATTATTAATTGTAGATTAAATAGTCTATTTATAAATAGTAAAGATTGTATTTTCTAACTAATTTCAGATAAATTCTAAAAGGAGAATTAAAATGGGGCGTATTACCTATAAAACAGTTTTAACATTTTGTATGATGCTTATTTCCACAAACTTAATTATTGCACAAACCTTAAATTTGCAGGATATTCCAAGTGAAAAAATACAGCTGAAATTAAGTTATAATAAACCGTTTTATAAAAACCAATATGGTATATCTACATCAACAAATGTTTTGGGGCTTGATTTCAATTTACCGGTAAGCTCAAAATTAAATATTATTTTAAATGTTCCTTATATCTTTTACAATTCTGATTATAGTATTTACTACTATAATTATTCTTATAATAAAAAAGGTTTCGGCAACATATTTTTAGGTGCGCAAGCAAGAGCTTATTCCGATGAGAAGATAAAATCAATTTTAACTTTCGGTATTTACTTACCTACTGCAAGTGAAGATGCTGCCGGCAGCGGTATAGCTTCGGAATATTATTACTTATCGAAATACCTGCCTAATTCATTAGATTTATATTTTAATTATGCTTATCATCGAATTAATCCCGAAGGATTTAATTTTGGTATAGAAGCCGGTCCTAATATATTAATTCCAACAAAAACCGAAGGAAACAGAACTGAGTTTTTACTTCATTACGGTATTACCGCAGGTTATTGTATAAATAAATTTTTAGTTAGCGCAGAACTTCTCGGTGTAGTAATGGTATCCGAAGATTTTCAGGACGCCGGTGACCGATTTGTCCATTTATTAGCTTTTGGCGCTCAATGGGAAGGAAACAGAATATCTCCTAAAATATTTTACCAGATTTATTTGAGAAAAGAAATGAGAGATACAATTAGCGGAGTTCTTGGGATAGGTATTTCCGTAAATCTGGATAAATAATAATCCTAGCAGTTACCGCTTCTAGTTAAAAATATAAAAACAAAATGTAGGGCACAACATTTCTGTATTTAATTTAAATTAATTCTAATCTTGATTATTAAAAATATTTTATTCGGTTAACCAAATCATATAAATAAATAGAATTAATGATTATCTTACTATAAATATTCAAATATTTGGATTTTAAAAATCATTATTTATTTGGGAGATATTTTTTTGAAAGAACCGATCTGGAAACCTTCAAAAGAAAGAATAGAAAATTCCAATATAACCGCTTATTTGAAGGCACTAAATAAAACATCAGGAAAATCCTTTGCTTCCTATAATGAGTTATATAATTGGTCGGTAAGTAATATTGAAGAATTCTGGGAATCTATCTGGAAGTTGTCAAATATTGTATTTTCAAAAAGGTATAATAAAGTTCTTTCGGAAAGAATTATGCCCGGTGCTGAATGGTTCCAAGGTGCGGAATTAAATTTTGCCGAAAATCTTTTACGTTTTAATGATTCGGAAACTGCCATTATAAGCTCAAGAGAAGATGCCCCGACTATAAAAATAAGTTATGAGAGATTAAATAGATTTGTTTCATCGGTAGCTAACGGATTGAAGACACTTGGTGTCGGAAAAGGAGATAGAATAGCGGGTTTTATAACAAATATTCCGGAAGCAGTTATTGGGATGCTGGCTGCAACAAGTATAGGAGCTATTTGGTCATCATGCTCCCCGGATTTCGGGCTACAAGGTGTTCTTGATAGGTTTGGCCAAATTAAACCTAAAATTTTATTTGCAATAGAAGAATATAATTACAACGGCAGAACAATTGATTGCAGAGATAAAATTAATCAAGTAGTTGATAAAATACCTGAAATCGAAAAAGTCATTTTAATTAGAAGATTTTTTGATTTTAATTCTTTTAATTATGAAGAAAGTAATGCCTCTAATAATCCCGGTAACTTTGTTCATTTTGAAGACTTATTAAGATTTACTTCAAATAAAATAGATTTTGAACAGTTGCCTTTCGATCATCCGGTTTACATTATGTATTCTTCAGGTACTACCGGGATTCCAAAATGTATTGTTCATGGTTCAGGAGGTACTTTACTTCAGCATTTTAAGGAATTATTTCTTCATACAAATTTGAAAAGAAACGATACCATTATGTACTATACAACTTGCGGCTGGATGATGTGGAACTGGCTGGTTAGCTCTCTGTTTGTGGGAGCAAGCATATATTTATATGACGGAAATCCGGCTTATCCTAACTTAACAAATATTTGGGAAAAGATTGAAGAAGATAATATAAATATTTTGGGAACAAGCCCTAAATTCTTAACAACTTGTCAAAAGTCAGGTTTAATTAATTCTGATAAATTTAAATTTTCATCATTAAAAACAATTCTTTCCACAGGATCGCCATTATCCGCCGAGAATTTTGAATTTGTATACAACAGCATAAAAAAAGACATTCAATTATCTTCGATATCAGGTGGGACAGATATCATATCCTGTTTTGTACTTGGGAATCCTAATTTACCCGTTTACCCAGGGGAGATACAATGCCGTGGCTTGGGAATGAAGGTTGAAGTTTTTGATGAAAAAGGAGAATCGGTTAAAGAGAAACAAGGTGAACTGGTTTGCACTGCGCCTTTCCCTTCCATGCCGGTTTATTTCTGGAATGATCCTGACGGTAAGAAATATAAATCTGCTTATTTTGAATATTATCCGGGGGTTTGGAGACATGGGGATTTTATAAAACTAACAGAAAATGGAGGCGTAATTATTTACGGAAGATCCGATGCAACATTAAATCCCGGGGGAGTAAGAATCGGTACAGCGGAAATTTATCGTATAGTTGAATCACACGAAGAAGTTGTTGAGAGTATAGTTATCGGACAAAAATGGAAGAACGATATTAGAATTATTTTATTTGTAGTATTAAGAAAAGATTCAATTCTTACAAAAGAATTAATCGATAAGATAAAAAGCAGCATAAAATATTCGGCAACACCTCGTCATGTACCTTCAATAATATCTCAAATTAAAGATGTGCCGAGAACAATAAGCGGAAAAAAAGTGGAATTAGCCGTAACTAAAATTATGAATGGAGAGGATGTTGAAAATAAAGATGCTCTTGCTAATCCCGAATCATTGATACAATTTTATAATTTAAGAAGTTCACTCACGGTTTAATAATAGATAATCGCGGTCATTTCTAAAATATTCCTTCGTTATATTAATTCGCGTTCCGATTATGTCGATTTATATAACTTACATCCAAATTATATTTATTTGTAAAACTGTTATATCCGAGAAAAGTCCTTAATAAAAAATGCAGTGCGGAATATTATTCTGCACTGCATTGATATTTCTATACTCTAGATTTTATCCTTTTATAAATTCCAGGCAAGAGAAACATGAAACAGGTTTGTACCAAGCTGGCTGCTGCTTGAATTGTATTCATTCGCAATGATGCTTGGATTACTTGCAGTTTCCTTTACTTTAAAGCCTAATTCATAAGCTGCATTAACAGTCAAATTATCGGTCAATTTATAACCGGCTCCCAAGGTTAAATGGCTTTCTACAATTGCCGGGAAAACAGGAAATACCGTGGTTGACGGCACAGGATTATTTCCGTAAGCAAAACCTGCTCTTAATGTAAGATCATTACTGACATTGTATTCGCCGCCCAGCTTAACTAAAATTACATCCTTCCAATTCATCGGGAAGTTAATTTCAAAGTTTCCGTCGTTGCCCATCATTGTTTTGATATTAGGATTTGATCCGTTTGATAAATCAATAGTCATTTTATCGAAAGCAGTTTTCCAATTTATCCATTCAAAATCGAAGCCTAACTTGATTCCTTTTGCTGCCTGATATGCAGCTCCGAAACCTATTGATTGAGGAAGCTTTAATTTAACTTGAAGGTTATAATTATCTACTGCACCCTTGGAGAGATCAATTCCCATTTGGGAAAATTCCTGCATAACTGCTGTTTGAGCTTCCTGCTGTGTAGCCCCAGGATTTTGAGCTATATAGCCCATTACAGCTTTTCCAAATGCATCATTTAGTTGAGCTGTCATATCCATTGTTGCTTTACCGTTCTTATATGTAAAAGAAGTGGGTAGTGAATAAGTCAATCCGAAAGATAGTTTATTGTTAACTTTATATGCTAATCCTATTCTTCCAGTAAAACTAACTGCGCTCAAGTCCTTCATATTTGCTGCAGCGGTAACTTCAGAATATCCAAATCCGCCTTGAGCCGGTGGAGCGGCAAACATTTGTCCGAAAGTCATTCCTGTTTGAGGATTGACTACACCAGCCATTATGGAAGGTGAAAGACTGTAAGGCATCTGGAATTCAAGCATACTATATACAAGCTGTGCGGATATACCGACTGAAAATGAAGGAGTAAATTTATATGAAACCGAAGGTCCGCCTTGCATTACGGCTAACTTTGAATGATAGGTTTGCGGTACATAGTTGCCGTTTTGATCGACAAACAACGCATTATTCAATGTAAAATCTGCACCCATACCGCCTTGTGTAAAAAATCCGATTCCCCATGTTAAATTGTCATTCGGATCTGCAACATAAGATATATCTGGCATAGGGAAATAATTTGTTTTTCCATTAACATTATTTAAACCATTCTGAAAATGAAGCGAGGGTATCATTAAAGAAAAGTTAGCGTCGATCATAGAACTTTTAAGAAATGAAATACCGGCAGGATTTGTCATCATCAAATCCGGGCTGTTAAAAAAACCGATACTTGTTCCGCCTCGTCCTAAAGTACTTGCATCAAAACCGATTAATTTTGTACCCGACTGTGCAAAAATGTTATAAGATAAGATTAAAATAATTGACAGGGTCCCCATTAATTTTTTCATAATTTTTCCTTTGATTGTTTTATTAGTTATGTAATTTTTATAGAAGTTTATTTTTGAGCTATTATAAAAAATTCAATCCCCTGAATTATTAGTTTTATTATTAAGAAAGCGAGAAGAATTCTTAATTAGAAAATTAATTCCGTAACGATAATTAACAACTATATTTTTAACAGCCTTCCCTAACAGAAGCAGATTTACTGCTCTTTAATTTTTTCATTACTTGAGCAGGTGATACATTTTCTCCTGAGATCTTGTTTCTTAGCTCAACCAAATCTTGAAGTTGTTTATCACTTAATTGATTTGTAACCGAAATATCAATTGGATTCATCAAAAATTTTTGGACTGCTTTAAATCCGCCCTTAACTGCAAATGCACGCGCGTTTGCTACTTGCCTTAAATAAGCCACTGCTTCTTGAGCCTGAATTGTACTATTACCATAAACTATAATTAAGTCATCAGGATTCCAGCGTGTATTTTGCAGCCCTTTTAGTGTCTGGTTTACGGCAGGTTTTAAATGAGATTTTGAAAAATCATTTGCACTCCGCAAATCAATCCAAAAGCATTTATTCTGATTAAAAGAATAATAATTTGCTGCTTCAAAAGGAGTTATTGTAAAAATTCCGGCTTCATTATAATGCTGCTGTTTTAATTGTGCATCTACAGTAAATTGACTTGCTATAAAAGATGAAGTAGGAAAAAAAGCCAATAATACAGCGATTAATAAAGCAGCTCCGATTATAGAATATTTTTTTGAAATTTTAATCATGTTTACCCCAAAATTTATATTGCAATTTTCTCATACCTAAACTGCCCAGTACACCTAATAAAGTAATTAATAAAACAGCAAAACCGAGATTTACATTTAACAATTGATCAATACGAAAAACACCGTTTGGGTCTGAATTATAAAACTTATCCCATATTGGGTATAAATCTCCGAACAATAAACTTCCCAATAAAAATCCACCTACAAAAACCATAGCATCTATTTTACCGGTTACCATCGAAGCTAGGGAAGTACCTGGACAGAAGCCGCCGACAGCCATCCCGATTCCAAAAATAAATCCACCTGCTATCATCGGGATCAAATATGAAGGAAGGAAATAAAATTTACCAAGGTCGATTAACCCTAGAAGCGACATTCCCCATAATCCGATAGATGCAGTAATAATTGCGGTAAACATAACTACCGGAACATCCACATCCTTCATATAAAATGCAGCCGATATTTTTTTAGAATTTGTAAACCCGGACCGCTGCAAAGCATATCCGAATAATATTCCTATTAATACTGCAGCTAATGTATTTACTCCGCCTGAAATTAAACCGTTTTTAACAAGTGGTCCTATCATAACCATTGCCTCCTTACAAAATATGCTATTGCAAAACCGCCCGCAAAAATTGAAAACATAAACGCCCATGCTCCTACGGAAAGCTCAGCACCTCCTACCAAAGCTTGACCACTCGTACAGCCTCTGGCCATTCTTGCAGCGTATCCAACCAAAATGCCTCCGGCAAGCGCATACCATAATCGTCCCTTGTTCGAAATGTTGGGTCCTTTTAGTACTTCAACCTTTAAATCTTTGGAAACATACCCGGCCAAAAAACTTCCTATCATTATCCCAATTGCCATAAATACAAGATAATTATTTAACGGATTTGCACCATTTGCAAAGTATTTTGAAAAGTACTGGCTAGACTGATTTAGCGCAGGTGCAAAAATATTTTGTATTGTAACGGCAAAAGCAGTCATTGCACCGGAAGCTCCTAAGCCTCGTCCGGATATATAAAATGTTAGTATAATTGCAATCCCGATCATTACTCCGCCGAAAATGGGATCCCATAATTTCTTTTTCATAATTGTTCTCCCTCAATAGTATAAACGTGCGCCTGATGGTCTTTGATGTTTTTACATTCTTCTAATTCAGGCAGATGAATACCGTCTTTTTTTAATTCTTCCGCGAAAAATTCATGTTCTTGGTTTTTAATTTCTTTCCACCATTTATAATGATGAAGATATGCATAAAGTTCATTTACTTTTCCGGTAATCATGGAAAAGAATGCCGGTCGTTCTTCAGGGAAAAGCGCCGCCATATATACATGTACGAATATGCCTGCAAATACAGACATGGTTGCTACGAAATGAAGCATCATAGCCCATTGTATTATAGTTGTTGAACCGATATGGAAAGCCATGATTGGTCCGGTAAAAATTAGTATAACAGTACTGAATGCTACCACAATAGCATACGCTTTTTGACCTGCGTTGTATGTCCCTTGAGTCGGCATCTCATAATGACTTAATTTTCCCATTAGGTTTTTTGCTTTAGACGGGAACCATCGAATATCATCTCTATCAAGGGTCAAGTCATGCTTTACAAAATCAACTAAATAATTTTTATAACCGAATATTCCGTAAAGTAAAAGAGTTGTAATCCAAAAAATTCCTACAGCAATATGAAAATGAAGTAAAGCTGACCTAGTTCCGAAAATTCCATCCATCATAATCAGATACCAATGGGGTGCAAATCTTAAATATTCGGCAGATATTAAAGCTACCCCGGTGAATATTAAGAAAAACCATGAAATTGCATTAACCCAATGAAGTGTTACACCTGCTACGCCGTGTTTTTTAATTACACGGTTTGCAAGAATTCTTTTTTCATCAAATGTTAAATGTCTTGGGCCGTTTAATAAATCATGGTCCAGTCTTACATCCTCATTAAGCTTACTTATTCTTTGTCCCATAATTTATTCTTTAACCTCGCTTTCTCCTTTAAATAATTGAGCAGCAAAAGCCGCAAGCTGACCTAAAAAAGTTCCGCCGATTGCAATCCAAAATAGTGGTCTGATAATATTAGTCCACATTTTTTGAGGTGTAGGCATTTTAGGTACCTTTGGAGGGAATGCAGCTTTAACAACAGGAAAGTCATTATGACTATCCTTGTAGTAAATATTAGGACCTACATTAACTTTTGAAGATATATTTTGCTGAGCACCTGCTGAAACTAATTTGTATACCTCAGATTTTGGGTCATCCAGATCTCCGAAAATTCTAGCTCCGGCTATGCAAGTCTCAACACAAGCCGGTTCTTCTCCGCCAGTTACACGATCAATACAAAAATCGCATTTATCTACTTTATTATTTTCCGGACTAATATATCTTGCACCGTAAGGACATGCGTCTATACAAAGACCGCAGCCTATACAAAGTCCTTTGTCAACAACAACTACTCCGTCTTCGCGTTTATATGTTGCACCGGTGGGGCAGGCTTTAACACAAGGCGCATCATCGCAATGATTGCATAAACCTACATAACTGACTTTTTTAATATCAGGATAAACTCCCTGAGGGGGCAATGCATGAACCCAATTTCTGTAATACGGAACAGGTACATCATAGTGCGAGCGGCATGCAACTTCACATGCATGACACGTAACGCACCTATCCATATCTATTACCATTGCATATTTGCTCATATTATTCTCTAACATCCTTCCTGAATAGTTGAAGCTTTTTTCCTAATTATTCTGTTGAAAGTTCTTGTCTGGTTTTGATCTTGCTTTATGTTGGCATTCTTTTTTGATGAGACCCCGGTAAAACTGACCTCAACATTAGGTGACAGGGGAGTATCATCAACATAAAGACGAACAAAATTTACACGCAGCCCGGTTCCCCCGCTGATGGGATCAGTATTATATTTTGTAATCAGATGATTATCGGACAACTCTTTTTTTGTGAAATCGAGAAGTCCTCTTTCATTTAAGCCAAATCCGTGGGGTAAAAATACCGCATCAGGTCTGATTCCCGGAGTTGTCATAATTTTTACTTTTCCGGATCTTACTTTATCTTGATTTTCAATTATAACTTCATCTTCATTTTTTAATCCCATACTTCTAGCTATAGTTTCGTTAATCCAAAGATGAGGTTGGGGAATAATTGTATTAAGCCAGGGATTACTTTCTGTTTTACCGTGAGAGTGAACAGGCATCATTCCGTAAACCAAACGGAAATAGTCCTTCGGCGGATCGTTTACCGGCTCATAATTCGGCAGCGGATCGAAACCCAGTTCTTTTAATTCTTTTGAATAAAGCTGTACTTTTTTATCCGGAGTTTTAAATGAATATTTTTCTCCGGGATTTACATAAGGCTTTGCGGGAAAGGTTATAACGCCTTCCCGTTTTAATTTTGTAAATGAAATTCCCGAATCTCTTAACTGGTAACGGATATAATCTTCATATTCTTCATATGGAAAATATTTTTCCAAACCGAGTCTTTTACCCAGTTCCTTTGCAATCCACCATCCCGGACGTGTGTTATGAACTCTCCTAACAACCGGTTGTCTTAAACTAACATATTGCTTATGCCATCCGGTAACCGTCATTAAAGCATCATACCTTTCAAGGTAAGAATCTTCAGGAAGAATAACATCTGCATACCAGGTAGGTTCGGTAGGACGAAGATCAACTACTGCATAAAAATCCAAATTATCTATTGCTTTTCTAGTCGCTTCCTGATTCGGAATACTGTCAAAAATATTTTGTCCGAACACCATCCATGATTTTATAGGATACGGCTTTTGGTTTAGCGTAGCTTTAACAAGTTCCTGAGTTAAGCCTTCACCGTTTGCAAAAGGATAACGTATACCTGCTCCATCTACCCTTTCTTTTTTAGGCTTCGGTATTTCGGGAATATTAAGTGCGTTATATTGTGTCGGGAAAACCGAATTAAGAAAATAACCGCCTTTTTGTCCCCATATTCCAAGCAAAGCCGATAGTATTGCCATTGATCTTGCGCGCTGTACATCATTTCCGTACCATGCAACATGTCTTCCTGGATGAATAACAACAGCTGGTTTTGCATCCATCATTGCTCGTGCTGTTTCTTTAATTACATTAGCCGGGATTTCGGTTATTTTTTCGGCCCATTCAGGCGTAAAACTTTTAACATGATTTGCTAATTCTGTAAAACCTGTCGTTGAATTTCTAACGAAATTATCATCGTAGCCTTTTTCTTTAATTACCTCATGTATCCATGCTAAAACTAAAGCAGTATCGGTCCCCGGTTTTATAGGCAGCCACCATTTTGCTTTACTTGCTGCTGTTGAAAATCTAGGATCGACAGAAATTATTTGTGCACCGTTTGCAATACCGTCTGTAAAATCTATCATGTGGCCGGTATGAATGTTTTCACCTAAATGGCTTCCAATAAGAGTGATTATTTTCGCATTTGCCATATCCACTCTTTCCGGCGAGCCGATGGATTCTCCATATGTTAATTCGTAACCAACGTCTCTTGAACCTTTGCATTGTGCAAATGAAGGAGCTGCATTGTTTGGTGATCCCCAGTATCTATATAAGTCATTTATAAAATACGCAGAAGCGCCGTGAGAAAATAAAGCATTGGCCTCAACCCCGTACTTTTTAGTTACGGCTAATAATTTTTCAGCCGTAAAATCCAAAGCTTCCTTCCAGCTTACATTTTCCCATTTCCCGCTTCCTCTTTCTCCTATGCGGATCATCGGGTTTTTTAACCTGTCTTTTTCATAAAGGAGAGCAACACCTGCATTGCCTCTTGCACAAATCTTCCCTCTATTATTTGGATTAAGAGGATTGCCTTCAATGTTTATTAATTTTCCGTCAACTACTGTTGCAATTATTCCGCAGCGCCAAAAACACTGTTCGCATACACTGGGAATTTTTTCAATCTTTTGCGGATTTTGTTTAATTGCTGCTTTAACCTTTGAAGGAGAGGCTGATAATCCTACTGCTGCTCCTGTACCTAGGGTTCCGCCGATTTTAATGAAAGACCGCCGGGAAATTTTACTTGCCAAGCATTACCTCCAATTCTATCAATAATATTAATCGAATGAGAGCGGAACAATTAATTTATTTTATAATTGAAATTAATTTGTCCTTTAAATTTCCGCACTCACTAAAATTTTTGTAAACACTACAGTCCCGGCATTCATTACTTGCGCATTTATTATTAGTATGATGGAAGGTCCAGCATGGATCTGAATGAGAACGAAAGGCTTCACAATTTCCCCTATCTTCTTCGGAGCAGTTTAAGATTTGCCAGCAAGGTATTAACGAATAAATTGTCTTTATTCCGTTTATACTAATTTTATTTTGATTGATTGCTTTTCGTATACAGGTAATTCGTTCTATATCCGCTTTTGAATATAGCCTATGATTTGATTCTTTTTTAAATGGAACTATTAATCCTTCTTTTTCATACATCCTTAAAGTATGAACAGAAATGTCTAATAATCTTGCTGCAATACTTATCGGGAAAAGAGGAGTTTCTATGTTATCCATATCGGGCATTTAATTCGAGTCTGTAATGTTTAATAAATCACATTTTGATAATTATAAATATCAAATTCTTTGCCAATTATAAATACTATAAATTTCTATTTTATAATCGAAATTATGTTCATAAAGTTTTCAGAAAAAAGAAAGTTTTTAATAGGATTCTTTTCGATGGGAAAATGCTATTAACAATTATTTCTAATAAATTGTTGGGTATTGACAAGCATTGTAGCAACAAGTAATATTTAGATTTGTTTTATTGAAAAATATAATTTGGTAAGGGAGAAAATTTATTTATCAAAGATGAGAATTTAATTTATTAATTACCATTTCGTAATCAGATCTCTTATTCATGTTGAAAAACGTATCCTTTTTATAAAAGGGTAAAAGTTCAGCTTCAATAATTTTTGAATCCATAGTATTTACTAAAGTTAGAACTTTACAACCACGTTTTTTTTGTTCGTCGATTCTTTCGTCTTCAATTGATTCTTCCGATAAAATCTTTTCAGCTTCTGAAAGGCATGATTTGTCATAAAGACCGCATAGCTGCTGAATATATCCGTCGGCTTTTGCAATGGTTATCGGTTTGTTTGTTTTATATTCAGCAAGATATTTTATCATGTCGGCAGTCATAAAAGGCATGTCGCACGAAAGGAAAAAATTTTTGTTTGAGGTCGAATGTGTTAATCCGGAATGAATACCGGCTAAAGGTCCCATTCTAAAATAAATATCTTTATACATATTCAATCCCAAAAAGCTGTAATCGTCCGGATCGTTAGTAATCAATATAACTTTGGAAAATAAATTCTTCATTAAATCTGTTACATATTCAATTACGGTTTTGCTGCCGACTTTCATTAGCGATTTATTTTCGCCCATTCTTGAGCTTCTGCCGCCGGAAAGTATTATGCCTGTTATATCAGAATACATTCGACAATTTCTCCTTTACGCGGATTCATTCTTTCTTCTTCAACAATAATCAAACAGTTTGACTTACCCATTTCTGCTAAATTACCGGATGACTGTGAGCCCACTTTTTTTACAAAATATTTTCCTTCGTTATTTTGTGTTAAATTTCCCCTCATAAAATGTCTTTTACTATCTGTTTTTTTTAAGTCACTTTCAAGTTCGGCAAAAAAATTAAATCCGGGATTTATCTTAAATAGATTTAGAATATTCCTTTGCACGAATAAAAAGAAATTAACAAGGCTTGAAACCGGGTTGCCTGGTAATCCGAAAACGATTGTATTAATATTTTTATTAGAATAAGTTCCGAATAGAACGGGCTTGCCCGGTTTTATAAATACTTTCCAGAATTTGATTTTTACACCAAGCTGTTCAAGAACTTCTTTTACAAAATCAAATTTGCCTACTGAAACTCCGCCTGTTGTAATTAAAATATCAAGTTCACTATCCAGCGCCCATTTTAGTCGGTCGTGTATAAGCTGCTTATTATCCTTTGCAATACCGAAATTAACCGGGTGCATATTTATATCTTTTATAGCAGAGATTAAAGAATATAAATTTGAACATCTTATTTTGTCTTCCGTTGGTGTTTCATGAATATCAACCAATTCATCACCAGTTGCAAGAACCCCGATTCTTAATCGTTTAAACACTTTTAATGTCGAACGTCCGCATGAAGCAGCTACTGCTATATGATGCGGTTTTAGTAATGTGAATTTTTGTAGAGCAATTTTATCTTTGTACAGATCTTCGCCTTTTTTTCTCGTATTAATTTCTTGAGCAAATCTTGCATCTTTCTTTAACTGAACATGGTTACCATTAACATCAACATCTTCGATAGGAATGACAGTATCGCAATTTGGAGGTAATTTGCTACCTGTCATTATACTTACGGCAGAATTATCATCGATTTTTATTTCATTATAATTGCCTGCAGGAATCTCTCCTATAACATTCCATTCCTTAATATTATTATTAAAATGAATTGCAAATCCGTCCATTGCTGAATTATCGAAAGGAGGGAGGTTAATATCCGAGATAACATCTTCAGCTAAAATTCTCTTTGCCGAATTCAGTAAATCAATTTGTTCTGTTTTAAGTTTTAGATTACTAAACTCGTTTATTAAAATTTCTTCTGCTTCATTAAAGCTGATCATAGCTTAAGACCTTTATAATGTCATTCACAAAAATCTTTCCGCCTTTAATAACTTTAGCAAATATACCTTCTCTTGGCATAACGCAATCTCCCACTTTAGTATAAATTGCACATTTTGTATGGCACTCTTTTCCTATTTGTGTAATTTCCAATTGAACTTCATTTCCAATTTTTATTTTAGAACCTATTTGTAATTCAGGAATATTAATAAACTCAGTCGTGATGTTTTCAGCAAATGCACCGGGGCGTAATTTTGGTAAACCCTTTTGTCTCATTTTTTCAATACTCTCAACGGCTAAAAAGCTGATCTGCCTGTGCCAGTTACCCGCATGAATGTCGCCTTCAATTCCATGGTTCACAATTAAATTTGCAAAAGGAATATTAGATTTCGGTATACCTCTTTTCTTGCTGATTGATATTGCAACAACACGTCCCGTTGTTTCCAAATTGCTTTCTTTTTCTAAAATTTCAAATTCTTCGTTATTTAATTTCATAATCTTTTCTAAATTAAATTATTCAACTACTTTGCTTTATAATCGCCGCTTTTACCGCCGGTTTTGGATGTTAATTTAACTTCGGTAATTTTTATTGACTTATCCAGAGCTTTGCACATATCATAAATTGTGAGCGCTGCTACCGAAGCTGCCGTTAAGGCTTCCATTTCAATACCGGTTTTTGAAACAGTTTTTGCAAAAGTACTAATTCTTAATGAATAGTTTTTACTATTTAATTTTATTTCAACATTCACTTTAGAAATCGGAATGTTATGGCATAAAGGAATAAGCTCAAAAGTTTTTTTTGAAGCTTGTATACCGGCAAATTTTGCAATAGCTAATACATCACCTTTTTCTATCATGTTTTGCTTAATCCGAGTAAAAACTTCCTTAGATACAAAAACTTCGGCAGATGCAGCAGCTGTTCGCAGAGTTTCTTTTTTCTCCGAAACATCAACCATTTCAGCTTTACCTTCGGAATTAATATGGGATAGCTTTTTCATATTATCCGCCTATATTTAACATATTATTCTCTTCAAGCTTGATTAATTCCGAAATGTCGGGATGTACCTGAGGTTTGGGAAGCAGTGCTTTTTGTATAAGATCGGAAATATTATCATCATTATAATTCGGATCGTTAAGTAATTCTTTGAAGTTTAACTCATTTTCTCCTGATGAAAATAAACAGAGTTTCATTTTGCCCTGTGCATCAATTCTTAACCGATTGCATGTTCCGCAAAAATGATTTGATATTGAACTTATAAAACTAACTGTTCCGGTGTGTCCTTTAATTGAAAAATCTTTAGCGACAAGATTTTTATCTCTTGAAATTTCATTTAGCTGATATTTTTCTTCTATAATGTTTTTTATCTCGTCGAAACTAATAAATTCATTTTTGCTCCATCTGTTATTTCCAAACGGCATATACTCGATGAATCTTACATTCATGTAGGAATCTATTATAAAATCTACAAAATCTAGAATTTCATCATCATTAACATTTTTCATAACAACTACATTTAGCTTCAATGGATTATAATTAAGTTCGTTTGCTTTTCTTATTGATCTTAGAACTTCAATTAAATTATCCTTACCGGTAATAAATTTGTATTTGCCCGGATTCAATGAATCAATACTGATATTAAGTTTATTAATTCCGTATTCTTTCAAACTTTCTAGTTTATCTTCTAATAAAGTGCCGTTAGTAGTAATACCAGTTTCAAATCCATATTTTTGCTTAAGTGAATAAACAGATTGCAAAAAATTCAAAACATCTTTTCTAACTAAAGGTTCGCCGCCTGTGAATCTTATCTTTTTAATTCCCAATCTACCGGCGAAAATATTTATTAACCTCAACAATTCATCGAAAGATAAAATTTGATTTTTCTGAAGCTTGTTTATTTTATATTCGGACGGATTGCAGTAAATACAATTTAAATTGCACTTATCCGTAAGTGAAATTCTAAGATAATCATGAACTCTGTTAAAACTATCGATTAATGTCTGCATTTAATTGCTTATTAAGTGATAATTATTTCTTGTCTTTTTCAAAAACATCATCTATCC
Organism: uncultured Ignavibacteriaceae bacterium; assembly: GCA_964530445.1. Lineage (GTDB taxonomy): Bacteria > Bacteroidota > Ignavibacteria > Ignavibacteriales > Ignavibacteriaceae > FEN-1297. The sequence continues at coordinate 2,620 of CAZHBJ010000037.1, read as the reverse complement.
AACTGAGCGCCGCCATCATCGAAGGCAAACCGATTGTAGGAAGCGCAAGCATTACTGCATGAACCATTTCTTCTTTAGTTACTCCTGCATCAATCGCTTTTCTGACATGCGAATGAAAACCGCCTTCTAACCTAGCGCCGGCAGAAATTCCTAATTTTACTAAAGCTCTGGTCTTTTTATCCAACGGTCCCGAAGCATGAACTGCATCTCCCAAGGACTCATATGCTTCAGCTACTTTTGGAAAATCTTCTTTGAATTTTTTAAATCTTTTAGGTATTGCCATTTTTCAACCCTCTTTAATTTTTAACTTAAATCTATAATCGATTCAAATAAAAAGAAATTTTTCATTTAAAATTTGATATTTATAAATATCAAGTATTTTGCCAAGAATAAAAGCTTTCAATTTTAGTGATATTTAAGCGTTGTAATAATAAATTCTCATCAGTGGAAAAATATTCTTCTTAATTAAAAGAATGGAACACGAACTACACGGATTTAGATTCATAGGTGTCCACCTTAAGATGATTTTTGAAACGAGTAAGCAACATAAAAATAA
>CAZHBJ010000037.1:0-1964 GCA_964530445.1 uncultured Ignavibacteriaceae bacterium | reverse complement strand
ATAAAAATAATGTTAACACTTACATGATTTTCACAGAAAGTTCATTTGCAATATTTGAAAAAAGTAAACAAGATAAAAAATATATAATATTAAAAAATGAATTTATTTCAATATTTTTAATTTTCCGTGTTTATCCGCGTTGTCTGTGTCATCCGTGTTCCGTCCAGTTGTTGCTATGGTTCATTCCCATTTAGGAAGTAAACATTTTGGACTCACATTCGGCATTTCTCCTTTATTTAAATATAACTTCATCGGCTTCGATTCCGGCTTATGACAGGTAAGGCAGGCACCGACAGTTAATATATTTTTTTGTTCTTCAATATTAAACGGCCTTACATTTGTCCTGGTTGCAAAATAAGCTTTACGAGTTTTTAAAAAACCTATCCATGCATCCTCGGGAAGTCCGTCATATTTAATTAAAGGATATTGAGGAGTGAATATCCATTTGCCGAAATTTCCTTCCTTTATATATTGAAGTTTTCCTCTTCCATATCCAAGTGCAACCGGATTATTATGGCATGATTCGCACGTTCTGCTGCCTTTGGAAATCGTATGAGAAGACGTCGGGGCAAATAATCTTCTGAAAATAATATTTTTATCTTTAGATGATCTTAGATTTATATTTTTCTTCTGAATTGTTAATACCATTCCCGGAATAAATGTAACAACTTCATTCTTCTCCGTACCATTTTTATCTTTGGTAATTTTAATTCCTAGAGTAGGGGGTTCTGCCAGGTAATCCGAAGCTGTTTCTTCCCACCGTCCTTCAACTTCTTGATTTTCTAAAAGATCGAAGCTTTTTTTATCGGGATGATATTGAGTATGGCAGCCGATACATTGCGGTGACCATGAAGTATGGCAGCTGGTACACGAAAGCTCCTTATGTCCTTTGCCTTCGTTGCAAACAAATGCCGGCGGTTTTAGCGGAAGTACTTTATTCGAATTTTGTGAAATAAGTTCAGGCTTATTTTCTTTATTTAAATAAGTATTTATTAAAGGATAACCGGATTTATGCACAACTAAAAATTCTCTACCTTTATTATTGTATTTTTTAATTGTAACAATTTTCTGTGATTCTTGATCTAGTTGATTTAATGATTTTGTTTTTGGCTTACCGTTAAAATGGCAGTCGGTGCAGGTTACTTTTGTTTGATCTTCTTCATGAAGATAATATTTCCCGTCGCCCATTACTTCATAAGAGGTATGGCAATCGATGCAGTCCATTCCTTTTTCATGATGGATATCTTGAGGAACTTTAACAAAAATTCTACCATCGTCAAGAACCCGGATATTTGCTGTATCCTTAACATCTTCGGGCTTTAATAAAGTATCATGCCAGCCTTCATAGTTTGTCGATATTCTGCCGGAGCGGCTGTGGCATCCGAAACAATGCTGACTTGTAATCTTTATTGATAATGAAGGATGAACAAATGACTTTGTTTGGTTTATAGCTTTTGTCGAATCTGATTTGAATTCGGATAAACTTGTAAGGGCGCTGTCGCTATAATTTAAATGACACGCATTGCAGCCTCCTCCGCGGGAAAGCTGAGTGATTGGTCCCAGCTCTGTTTTTATTCCTCCAAGATGACATGAAGCGCAAAGATTTCTAAGATGATTGTCGGAAGGTGAATGATCTATCTTTTCAATAAAGTGAAGTCCGTTCAAATTATTTGTTTCACCAAAAGCGTATCTATCAACACTAATCATTCCGGTTAAAGTTGTCATTATAGTTTCATTTACACGATTAACAATTTCACCATGACATTTGGAACTTCCGCAGGTCTTTTTAGCTTCATTTAAATTGCCTGGTATTAAAATCATTCCTCGATGAGCATAAATTTTTTCAAGGGTGAAGGGATTACCTAAATGACATGATACACACCCGATTGCTTCCGGGTTATGTGCCGGTGAAAATCCTTTTGTATTTTGATGACAATAAAGACATCCTTCACGTCTTCCTAAAA
>CAZHBJ010000036.1:0-23471 GCA_964530445.1 uncultured Ignavibacteriaceae bacterium | reverse complement strand
ACTGCATGCGCAGGTGTGTGGGAGAGTAGGTCGCTGCCAAATTTTAATTTATAAATCCCAATCATTTTTGATTGGGATTTTTTATTAGTCTATTCTATAAAAACTAATTCTGCCAAATGTTAATTCTTCTATTCCTTTTAGAAATCCCAATATGATTTACTGTTTATTGTAATGCTGAGATAATGTTTTCACTTCAAATTATAATTTATCTTTTAAATAATAGCTAGTATCCACGGAAGAATAAGAGATTGATTTAAAAATTTTATAAAAATTATTATAAGGCTTGCTAAATATGACAAAATTAGTCATATTTAAAAGTAAAAAAATTTTATTTGTTATGCAGCTTACATTAACCGGGGAATATGCAATCAGGGCGATGATTCATCTTGCTTCAGTCAATGATGATTCGGTTTTCCAAATAGCGGAAATTTCTGCCGCTAATAACATACCTGAAAAATTCCTCCGTAAAATTATTCCGCAGCTTGCATCTTCCGGATTAATTTGTTCACAAAGAGGAATTGGCGGGGGAATCAAATTGGGTAAACCTGCATTGAAAATAACACCTCTGGAAATAATTGAAGCAGTTGAAGGAAAGATGGCTTTAAATAAATGTCTTATTGATAAAGCATTTTGTTCGGATGAAAGGTGGTGTACTGTCCATACTTTATGGTGCGATGCACAAAAAAATTTAAGATCCATACTTTCCAGTAAATCTATTGCTGAACTGGCTCTGGAAAATGAAGAGAGGAAAAAGAGATTACACAAATAGTATTTGTTCTTAAATAATTAAAAATAAAGGAGGAAAAATTTAAAATGGATCCTGTTCTATTAGCACGTATTCAATTTGCAATGACTGTTGGATTCCACTTCTTATTTCCACCGCTTACTATAGGTCTATCATGGTTATTGGTTATAGTAGAAACTATAGGCTGGAAAAAGAAAGACGAGATTTACATTTCAATGGGTAAATTCTTTAGTAAAATATTAGGTTTAATTTTCGCTGTAGGTGTTGCTACCGGAATTGTAATGGAATTCCAGTTTGGTACAAACTGGGCAGAATATTCCAAATTCGTCGGTGATATCTTTGGTGCACCTCTTGCTGCGGAAGGTGTGTTTGCATTCTTTCTGGAATCAACTTTCTTAGGCCTCTATATTTTCGGCCGTAACAGAGTTTCCAAAGGCGTTCATTGGTTTTCGGCGTTAATGGTGGCTGTTGGTTCAACAATTTCTGCATTCTGGATTATTGTTGCTAATTCGTGGCAGCAAACTCCCGCCGGATATGTTATTCAAAATGGTAGAGCAGAATTAACGGATTTTTGGGCGGCAGTATTTAATCCTTCAACCCTTCCCCGTTTCTTTCATACTTTTGATGCAGCATTAATCGCCGGCGCTTTTTTAATGGCCGGGATTTCGGCTTATCTTATATATAAAAATAAAGAAGTCAACATCTCAAAAAAAGCTCTTAAGCTTGCTGTTATTTTCGGATTGGTTGTGTCATTACTTGAAGTGTTTCCGTTCGGACATGAAAGTGGAAGAGAAGTAGCTCATGAACAGCCCGCAAAGTTTGCTGCAATTCAAGGTCTTTATACTTCTCAAAGCGGCGCTCCGCTTGCAGTTTTTGCATTTCCTACACTGCCTCCCCCTGAATTAAAAGCTAAAATTGAAATTCCGGGACTTTTAAGCTGGCTGGCTTTTGGTAATGTGCATGCACGAATAAAAGGAATTAATGAGTTTCCTAAAGATGATATACCGCCGTTGTTTATAACGTTTGTAGCATACCATAATATGGTTGCACTAGGAATGCTTTTTATTCTGTTGATGGGAATTGCTACTTGGAAATTATATAAAAATACTTTGTGGGAAAGTAAAAAATTTCTAAGGCTGCTGGTCTGGGCAATTCCTTTTCCTTTGATTGCCTGTCAATTAGGATGGATTTCTGCTGAAGTCGGCAGACAGCCATGGATAGTGTATAATCTTTTAAGAACTTCAGCAGCTACTTCCATTAATGTAAGCGCAGCGGAAATTTTATTTTCAATAATTCTCTTTGCTATAATTTATATTTTACTTGCATCAATCCTTATTTTCCTGCTGGTTAGAAAAATAAAACAAGGTCCTGAACCGGTTACAGGGAAGGAGGCATTACAATGATTAACTTAAATATTATTTGGTTTATCCTTGTAGGTGTATTAATTATCGGTTATGCCATACTTGACGGATTTGATCTCGGCGTTGGTATAATTCATCTTTTTACAAAAAAAGAAGAAGAAAAAAGAATTAATTTTAATGCTATCGGCCCGGTTTGGGATGGAAATGAGGTATGGTTATTAACCGGCGGGGGAGCATTATTTGCAGCTTTTCCTATAGTCTATGCTACGGTATTCAGCGGTTTTTACATAGCCTTTATGCTGTTATTGCTGGCTCTTATTCTTCGTGCTGTTTCTTTTGAATTTAGAAAATATGTTTTAAAACCGGAATCAAAAAAAATGTGGGATTTAGCCTTTGGACTGGGTAGTTTAATTCCTGCTATTCTTTACGGAGTTGCAATCGGTAATGTAATGAGAGGTTTACCTGTAGAATTAATCAATGGAAAGGTTACATCTTCAATCTCATTCTTAGGCCTATTAAATCCATATTCCATACTTGTTGGTCTGTTAAGCTTATTCCTGTTTATAATGCACGGATCTATTTATCTAACCTTAAAAACAGACGGAGCTCAGCAGGAGAAAATGGTAAGTTGGGCTAATAAAACATGGATAGTTCTTGTAATACTGTATTTATTGGCAACGTTAGCAACATTTTTTACGGCGCCTTATTTATTTAAAGGAACTTTAGGAAACTTCCTGTTCTGGATTTTATTCATCGTTATGTTTGTTTCAATTATTTATATACCGGTTTCAATTAAATCAAAAAAATTCGGGATGGCATTTGTTTCTTCATCCGTACTTATAGCTATGATGATACTTTTATTTGCAATAAGCTTGTTTCCGCGTTTGGTTCCGTCAAGTATCGATCTGGCGAATAGTCTCACGATTTATAATGCATCCTCAACTCCGAGGACGTTGGAAACTATGTTAATAATTGCTTTAATTGGAATGCCGCTGGTAATTGTTTATACAATTTTTATTTATCGTTCTTTTAAAGGAAAGGTTATAATAAATCAGGACAGTTATTAATGTTTTTCCGTTGAATTTACTATACGGTATTTATAAATGATTTTTTTATATAACTCTATTATAATTATACCCCGGTTTTTTTACCGGGGTTTTTTTACATCAACACTTCAAATTTTATTGAGTCTATATAAATAGAAAGTTCTATATAGATTAAAATTGTTAGTCGCAATTTGTCAGTAATCATTGCATATACAATGCGATACTCGTATTTTATATATTCAAAATCAGTCTTAATAATTGAATAAATTACAAACCAGTTGTGCCGGATAAAACTATTTTCCAATATTATTTAATTTCCTCACTTATGTAATTATTCAATTTGAAAATAAAAAGTAAAATGTCCAGGGGCTGAAAACGCTTTTAATTTTTTAAAGATGTACTATTCCAAAAACCAAAAAGGCAGAACTATGAGAATAATTTTTACTTTTTTCTTATCTTTTTTCATTTTCGCTCAGTTTTGTTCCGGGCAGACAGCTAAAAGTAATGATCTTTATAATCCATTGTCAAATAATTTAGCTTTTACATTTGAAGGCGGAGTTACTTTGGGACAAACCGATTATAAAGACCTTCGATTGAGCTATTTAACAAAAGGTTCTGTGGAATATTATTTTTTTTCAAGGTGTGCAAGCCTTTTTAGCATTAAAGGTATTGGGGGAATCGGTATTGTATCAGGCGAGGATAATGGGAGGGTGCCGAATATTTTTAATACTACACTTTATTATCTTGGCGCCGGTCTTGGCTATACATATTCTATAAATGATAAAGTCTATCCTTATTTTACATTGGGAATATCAAATATGTGGTTCTATCCCCAGGATAAAAACGGAAATAAGCTGCCGCATACATCCGATAGACAAATGGGCGCATACAACGGCGAACTTGGTGTTAAATTTATGATTTCACAAACTTTTAGTTTTAATGTATCTGGAAATATAATTTTAGCTACTAAAGATTATTTGGATAACATAAAAAGCGGAATGCATAACGATGCGGCTTATGATGTAACTGTCGGATTTACATATTTCTTTGGCAGAGGGAAAGATTCGGACCAAGATAAAATACCGGATTATATGGATAGATGCCCCGGTACAGCTCCATATGTAAAAGTTGATGAAACAGGTTGTCCGTTGGATTCGGACGGTGACGGCGTTCCGGATTATTTGGATAAATGCTCAAACACTCCAAAGGGATTGACTGTAGATGCTAACGGTTGTCCGCTGGATGCCGATAATGACGGTGTCCCGGATTATTTGGATCAATGCCCCAACACACCGGCCGGTGTGAAAGTAGATTCTAACGGATGTCCGTTGGATTCAGACGGTGATGGAGTACCTAACTACCTTGACAAATGCCCGAATACTCCAAAGGGTATTCAAGTAGATTCTGCCGGATGTCCGATTAAACAAATTATATATAAAGAACAAGAAGGAATAAACCTTAAAGGTGACGCTAATTTTGAATCCGGTAAATCGGAATTATTACCGGGCGCTTTTGAAATTTTAGACAGCTTAGCAGTTAGGATAAAATTAAAACCGAATTCCAAATGGTTAGTCGAAGGATATACCGATGCTATTGGTTCCGATGCTGTAAATTTAAAATTATCCAGGGCCAGAGCTGAAGCAGTAGTCAATTATCTTGTTAGTAAGGGTGTAAATAGGAACTCGCTGATAATTAAAGCTTTCGGAAAAGCTAATCCTATCTCGAACAATAACACGGCTGTAGGAAGAGCGATTAATAGAAGGGTAGAAATTAAATTAGTAAAATAATTTAATAATTACATCTGATTATTAAATTGTCTTAAAAAAATGGAAACGGTCTTAAAATGACCGTTTCCCAAAATTATTTTTTTTCATACTGTATTTTTAATGTGATTTTCTTCTATGGTAGTAGTTTTGAGTTATACTATTTTTATATAGCTATTATTTTTAATTAAATAAAATTTAGGTTAAAATGATATATAATCTATGGAAGCTGCTGCATGTACTTTCCGCAATTATTTTTATAGGGAATATTACTATCGGCATTTTTTGGAAAATACAGGCAGATAAATCAAAGGATAGAATAATAATTGCCGATACTTTTAAGAATATAATTAAGGGAGATAAAATATTTACTATGCCTTCTGTTACAGCACTCATCCTTTTCGGTTTAGGCACTGCCATGCAGGGAAATTATTCATTGATTGAAACCGGCTGGATTTTCTGGTCTATAATAATGATAATAATTTCGGCATATGCTTTTATGGCGCATGTTGTTCCGTTACAAAAGAAAATTTATGCGCTTGCTAGCGATCATGAAAAATTTTCTTGGGATAATTATTCGGTGTTATCTAAAAAGTGGAATATGTGGGGATCTATTGCAATTATAACTCCTTATTTAGCTGTAATTTTGATGGTTCTTAAACCATAAAGTTAAATCAATAATTTAATCTTTTATATTCTTAAAGATTTTAATAAATTATTTTAATCAAATTCTGTTTTATTTTACTATCATTTAAAAACTTCTGCTTGCGTTAACAAAACAATATATGGGGTACATATGTTAAATTATGTAAAAGTTTTACTTATAATTTTTTCCCTCTCTATTTTATTCAATTCGTGCAGCACTGTGCCGATTACGGGAAGAAAACAGTTGGATATAATACCGGATAACGAAATGTTATCAATGAGTTTTCAACAGTACGATCAATTTTTAAAAGACAATAAAGAAAGCACTAATCAGCAGGAAATTGCGCTTGTAAAAAAGGTAGGCGGAAGAGTTGCTAATGCAGTTGAAAAATACTTTAAGCAAAATAATCTATCACAACAACTGCAAGGTTATAAATGGGAATTTCATTTAATAGACAGTAAAGAAGCAAATGCCTGGTGCATGCCCGGAGGTAAAGTAGTTGTTTATACAGGCATACTTCCTATTACCAAAACCGAAGCAGGACTGGCTGTTGTATTAGGTCATGAAATTGCACATGCCGTGGCAAAACACGGGAATGAGAGAATGAGCCAAGGATTAGTTACACAATTAGGCGGCCTGGCGCTTTCACAAGCTCTAAAAGAAAAACCTGCACTTACTCAAAATATTTTTATGGCAGCATTCGGTATCGGGACTCAGGTTGGCGTTCTACTTCCTTTCAGCAGATTGCAGGAAAGTGAAGCTGATCATTTGGGCTTAATATTTATGGCTATGGCAGGGTATGATCCCCATGAAGCATTGGATTTTTGGCAAAGAATGGCGAGTTCACAAAAAGGGCAGGCTCCGCCGGAATTTTTGAGTGATCACCCATCCGATCAATCGAGAATAGAAAAGATAAAAAGCGAAATTCCCGAGGCTATGAAGTATTATAAAAAATAGATACGAATTGAGGCCGGAGGAAGGTGAAAAGTGGAAAGAATAAAGTCAAATATGTTGAAAATTATCCATCCAAAGATCTGTTTAATGTGTTGAGCTTTTTGTGAAATACGTTGAATTAATCACCGATACGGTTTCATAAACCGTATCGGCGAATATTTGAATTGAAAAACTGCGCGATGTACAGCTTTGCATTTAGAGAAATTTCCGTTTTAACAAGCAGTAGTAGAAGAACTGTTGTTAAAGTTTTTTTCACTTATTTTTCTCCGGATAAGGCGGTGTTTTCGGGAAACTAAACGGTTGTTCCTTTATCTGCTTTAAAGCTGTTTGAATAGCTTTTTCAAGCTGCGGATCTTTTCCTGCCATAACCGATGCCGGGTCATTGTCAATATAAATATCGGGATCGGCACCGTGGTTTTCAATCCACCATTTATCTTCCTTTCCGAAAAAGCCGTTGTTGGATTGTTCAACATGACCGTTATCTATAGTAGTTTGCCCATTTATAATTCCCGTTAATCCGCCCCATGAAGGAACACCGACAACAGTTCCAAGATTTCTTGCCTTAAAATCTTTTATAAATGCTTCACCGTCCGAGCCGTTATACTCGTTTGAGATAACTACATATTTTCCTGTTGAAGTGCTTCCCGGATATCTGAACGGAACCATGTTCGCAAGAACATTATGTGCGACCATCTGCCTCTCAAGTTTATCAATTAAAAAGTATTCCGTCCAGCCGCCGGAGTTTCTTCGAACATCTATTATTATTCCTTTCTTATATCTGAATGCTCTCCAGTATTTATCGAACTCTCCGATGTTGCGGGCGCCCATAGCGTTGATATGCATGTAGCCCAACTCACCGTTGCTTTCCTTTAGCACTTTATGAATGTTGCCGGCAAGCCACTTTGCATATCGAAGTCTTGGACTGTTTCTAATTGGTTCTATTTCGTAAGTTTGTGCTCCGTTTTCAGTTGGTTTGCTGTTTATTGTAATAGAAACTTTTTGTCCTTTGGTTACCTGTAAATATTTGAAATAATCTTCCGGAACTTTTATCTCGTTGCCATCTATTGCAATTAAATAATCACCTTCCTTTAGATTGATGTCTGGTCTTACTAATGGAGATTTTAAATTTAGATCATATTCTGTTGGGCCGTAAAGGTTTGTGAATTTATAAAATCCTGTAGATTTATCCGCAGCAAGGTCGGCACCCAGCCATCCGGTATATACCTTGGTCTTTGGAGCTTCTTCAGGACCATAATCACCGCCGTAAATATATGTATGTGAAACACTCAATTCCCCCACCATTTGCTGCATGACCCAATTTAACTGTGCGCGAGATGTTATGTATGGTATATAAGCTCTATATCTTTTGCCTATTGCTTTCCAGTCTAAGCCGAACATATTCGGATCAAAGAAGAAATCTCGGTACCATCTCCATGCATCGTTAAAAATTTGAAGCCATTCTTTTTGAGGATCGACTTTGTACGCCATGTTTTCAAGGTTAAGTTCTTCGCCTAATTTTTTTGTATTAAAGGCATTGTCCCAAGATGTTGTATAAATATTCTTATCTCTTTCAATCAATAAATATTTGCCGTTTAATGAAACGGAATAGTCTTTTATCTTTTCATCGAGAGTAGCTTCCTTTTTATCTTTCATATCGAATATATGCAAGTTCCATTTGGTTTGGCCTTTCGGCTGAAATATTTCTTCATATTCTGCCTCTGTAAACTTGGGAACGGAACACCATGCAACTTTTCCGCTGCCGGCTTTAAGGTAAAAATAATTTCCCGGCTCAACAGGAAGGGGATAGGTGCGTCCTTTTATCCCTTTAAGATCGATCCGGAATTTTTCCGCTGCTTTCGGCTCATCCTTTTTTACTGCTTCTTCAAAAGGCGGCTGTAATCCTGACTGCAACTGAACCGCCATAATTTGCTGCGGAGTAGTTACTACATGATCGTCTTCATAAAAATCCATTTGTATATTGAAGTTTCTGCTTGAAAGGTAATAAAGATATTTTCCATCCGCATCAAATGTAGGATTTATGTTATCGTAAAAATCATCCGTTATAGCATAGCTTTTATCTTTATCCAGGTTGTAAAGATATATTACGCTGTTTTTATTATAATGAACAAAGCTGTAAGCAATCCATTTGCTATCGGGCGACCAAGTATAATCGCTTATCTCCCAGTAGAACTCATCATTTTTGAGCTGGTTGGAATGAGCAAACTTATGAAGCTTTTTGGTAGCAACATCTATATAAAATAAATCAAAATTTTTATTGCCGAAAAGAATTTTTTTCCCGTCGGGAGACCAAACAGGATGATAGTCGGTTCTGTTAAGCGAGCTTGTAAGTTGAATCCAATCGCCGCCTTCTGTTTTTTGCAAGTAAAGTTCATATTCGCCGGACTTATCTGAAAAGAAAGCAACCCATTTCCCGTCCGGTGAGATTTGAGGATACATTTCGCGTGTGCCCGGAGTTTTGGATAGATTCAAAGTGCTTCCTTTTTCTGTAGGAACGATAAATACATCGCCTCTCGCTTCGACTGCAGCATCTTTTCCATCGTTTGAAATCCCGGCATAATGGATATAATCTTTTGGATTAATTACTCTGTCCCTTAGCTCCCATTTGTCGGAAGGAATGTTTACGCTTATTTGATGAACCTTTCCCGAACCAACATTCAAAATATTTAAATAACCGTCATGTAGAAAAACAATTTGTTGATGATCAGTTGAAGGAGTCATTACATCAACATCCGAGTAGTCCGTTAATTCCGTAATTGCTTTAGTTGAAAGATCTTCTTTGTAAATGTTGGCTATTCCGTTTGTTCTGTCTGAAACAAAATACATATCGTTACCTATCCAAAGCGGATAGGCATTCAAACCAACATAATCGGAGATAGAAGTAAATTTATTTTCTTTAAAATTGTACATCCAAATATCAGTATGCCATCCGCCTTTATACCGTTTCCAATAATAATCTTCTCTTCCTTTTCGTACATATACCATTTGGTTTCCATCCGGAGAAAAGCTGCAATCAACGCCGCGATCTATCGGGAATCTTTCCGGTGCCGAGCCATCTTTATCAACAAAGTAAAGATTGGGATCTCGCATAATATAATTCTCCCAGAATGATCTGAAAATTACCCGTTTGCCGTCGGGTGTCCATGTAACTGTCTGGCCACCGCCCGGGTTGTATGTAATTCTTTTAGGAGTTCCGCCTTCGGAGGGCATTACATAAATGCTTTGCTTACCATCGTAGCTTGCGGTAAAAGCAATTTGTTTTCCGTCGGGAGAAAATCTTGCCCTGTATTCTTTGCCAGGAAAAGTTGTCAGTCGCAAGGCTGTTCCTCCTGTCGAATTTACGGTCCATAAATCTCCTTCATATGTAAAAACGATTTTATTTCCATGAATATCCGGGTCAGTCATAAATCTTCCTTGCTCTTGAGCAGGTAATTGGCCGATAAAAATTAGGAGTGCAACTGCAGTTGTTAGTAAAAAACTTTTCATAAACATTCCTTTTTATAAATATATTGAGTGATGAACACTATAAAGAGATAATAAATTTAATAGATAAATAACAAATTAAAATAAAAAAATTCTGTAGAATAATCGCTTTTAGAATTTTTTAATTAATTTTTTGAATTTTTTTTTTATAATCTAAAATAAATTTTAGTTACGATATATTAATTTCTACTAATTTGAAGTAAATAATCTCCAGCTTACTAAGCATTTTATATTTTTATTAAGATCAGTTGTGTCTTATTGATATAATATCTCCATCCTTAACGGTATATTCTTTCCCTTCCAAGCGCCATGCACCGTGTTCTTTTGCTTGAGCAAACGAGCCGTGAGTAATAAAATCGTCATAATGAACAACTTCAGCACGAATAAATTTATTGTAAAAATCCGTATGAATTACTCCGGCAGCTTCCTGTGCGCTCATTCCTTTTCTTATTGTCCATGCACGGCATTCATCTTCACCGACTGTAAAAAAGGATTGCAATCCGAGTAAGCCGTACGCTTCTCTAATTATACTTTCGAGAGCAGATTCTTCAATACCGTATTCCTTCATAAATACGGAAGCATCTTCTTCGCTTAACTCCGACATCTCTAATTCTAGCTGACCGAAAAATACCATAGCTTTTGTATTCTTTCCGATTTTTGTTTTAACGAGGGAATTAAGATACTTCTCGGTATTGTTAATTTGAGATTCATCTAAATTTAATGCAATAAGCATTGGCTTTGCAGAAAGCAATTGATATGTTTTTAAAACATGTAGGTCATCTTCCGTAAGATCCGAATCTCTAATAGGTTTTTCTGCCTGCAAAATTTCATTACACTTTTCCAAAACCGCAAGTTCTCTTTTGAGTGCATCATCCTGGGTTTTTAATATTTGTTTTTTTATACTTTCGATTCTCTTTTCAACAATAGCTAGATCGGAAAGTAAAAATTCTGTTTCGAAGGTATTAATATCTCTAGTCATATCTATTGAACCTTCGGGATGAATAACAATCTCATTATTAAATAATCTAACAACCTGGATTAATGCATCATTGGTTTTAACTTTGGAAAGGAAATTTCCTGTAAATTGTGTTGAACCCGAATCACCTTTTTGCAAGCCGACAACATCAACAAATTCAATAGAAGTATGAATTGTTTTTTGCGGCTTAAACATTTCCGAAAGCTTATCTAATCTTAAGTCAGGTACTTTTATTACAGCCTGGTGTGACTCAATTTTTGCAAGCTGAGATTGATCGAGATGAGTCTTTGTAATTGTTTGAAACAATGTTGACTTGCCGGAGAACGGTAAGCCGACAATTCCTATTTGCATAACTCCTCCCCGGATTGATTTGAAATATTACAAATTTAAAATAAATTGTATCTTCATCTTCAATATAATGAATTTGCCGTTAACATTTTTTCATGTATCCGTTAAATTATTTTGGGTATATTTAAATAAACAAAAAACTTTTCTATGAATAAACGACTTAAAATTGTAATAGGAATTTTAGCATCTATAATTATTGTGGTAATAATTGGAGGGGCAATTTTTTATAGTATGCTGAAATCTACTGTTCCCGAATATTCCGGTAAAGTAAGTACTGACGAAATAGGGAGCAGCGTTAAAATATACAGAGACAGTATGGCTATTCCCTATATAGTTGCAAATACGGATGAAGATGCTGCTTTCGCATTAGGTTATGTACATGCACAGGATAGATTATTTACTATGGATTTAATTAGAAGAGCTGCGGAAGGAAGGCTGAGTGAAATTTTAGGTCCAAAAACAATCCCGTTTGATGAAATGTTTAGAACCATAGGGATAAAAAGAACGGCTAAAGAAATGTTGGCTCAATTAGATCCCGAATCATTACGATTATTAAAAGCATATTCTAAAGGCGTAAATCTTTTTATAAAAAATGCAAAAGGTAAATACCCGATAGAATTTGATGTATTGGATTATAAACCCGGCCAATGGTCTCCGATAAATTGTCTGGAAATAGGCAGGATGATGGCGTGGGAATTAAATATTAGCTGGTGGACTGATTTTGCTTTTACCGATTTGATCCAAAAATTCGGTGCGGATACGGCAGGAGATATAATCCCACAATATCCTGAAAACGGGCCGTTCATTATTCCGTCTTATTTAAAAAAATTTCCTCAAATTAGTTCTTCATTCATGAAAACGGATAAAGCATTTAGAAAATTTATGGGATGGGCTGGAACCCATATCGGATCCAATAACTGGGTCGTTGATGATAAGCTATCTGCAAGCGGAAAGCCTATTATTGCCAATGATACACATTTAGCTTTCAGTGCGCCCTGCAGATGGTATGTCGCTTCAATAAATACAAACGATATGAATGTTACTGGCTTTACTTTACCCGGTGTGCCCGGAGTTATCATCGGAAAAAATAACAATATTGCGTGGGCTTTAACCAATATTATGGAAGATGATGCAGACTTTTACCTGGAAAAGCTCGATTCAACACGAACAAAATATTTTTATGAAAAGAAATGGAATAATTTAAAAATAGTTAGCGATACCATTAAAGTAAAAGATTCTTCTAATGTTGTTTTTAAAATTAAGTATACCGATCACGGACCGATAATATCAAACATTCATACATACTCTATACTTTTCCCGGATAGTCACAACAGCAACGCAACCGTAAGCATGCATTGGCTTGGTAATTTGGTTAGTAATGAAGTCCTTTCTATTTACAAAATAGATAAGGCAAAAAATTGGAATGAATTTAAAGATGCATTATCAACTTACAGTGTTCCCGGTCAAAATTTTGTTTACGCTGATAAATATGGAAATATCGGATATCTTTTCGGTGCCAGGCTCCCAATAAGGGCAAATAATACTACTTCATTTATTTACGACGGAACAACAAATAAATATAATTGGAAAGGATTCGTTCCTAAAAATAATTTGCCGAGTCTCTTTAATCCACCTGATAATTATATAGCTTCTGCTAATAATAAAACCGTGAAAAGTTTTAAATATTACATTACCAATATGTGGGAGCCGACTTCGAGAATAGAAAGAATTACAGAGTTGCTAAATTCCAAGAAAAAACATTCTGTTAAAGATTTTGAAAAGTACCAGATGGATTTTGTATCTCCTTATGCAAAAAAATTAACAAAATATGTATTGGAAGCTTTTGACAGTGTGAATGTTACCGGGCCCAACTTAAAAATTGCTTTAAAGCTTTTACATGAATGGAATTTTAAACTCGATCAATACAGCCAGGCTGCGGCAATTTATTCTGTGTTTTTAAGACATTTATTTCAGAACATATTTCTTAACAAGATGGGGCGTGAATTATACGACGAATATGTTTTTGTTCAGAATATACCTTTAAGAACAGTTATGCAGCTTATGAATAACCGGAACAGCAGCTGGTTCGACGATCCTTCTACGCCGCAAGTTGAAAAAAGAGATGATATCTTAAGAAAGAGTCTGGATGATGCTTTAACGGAACTGGAAAAAAAATTGGGCAAAGATCCCACATACTGGCAGTGGGGAGATCTGCATTACGTAATTTTCAAACATACATTCAGCGGCTACTCTTCGGTAATCGATAAGATAGTAAACATAGGACCTTTTGAAATCGGTGGAGACGGAACGACAATTTTTAACACTGAATATCCTTTTACGATCGGCATGGATAAATATCCAAATTTTAATCATGGCGAATTTGAAAATAATTTAGGCCCTGTAATGAGATATATTTATGATTTTTCAAATCCGGATGAAATGGAGTTAATACTTACAACCGGCGAGTCCGGTAATGTAATGAGCAATCATTATAAGGATATGTCCAGGCTTTGGCTGACGGGAAAATATTTGAAGGTAAGGACTGATTTAAAATCGATCGAAAATCCGAAGAACAAGCTTTTAGTAATTGAAAAAAGAAAAAAATAAAATTCATCAGCACCGTTTTGGTATGTAGTTTTATTTTTAATATGTTAAATTTGAAAGTTCAAATAAATATTGTTATAAGATGAAAGTAATAGACCATTTAAAAAACACGCAAGAACCAAAAATCAGTTTTGAATTGATACCGCCGAAACGGGGCGGAGATATTAGAAGCCTGTTGGCTGTTATCGATGATATTGTAAAATATAATCCTCCGTTTATTGATATTACCAGTCACTCTGCCGAAGTTGTTTATGAAGAAACCAATCACGGAATTCAGAAAAAGGTGAAAAGGAAAAGACCGGGTACACTAGGTATATGTGCGCTTATTCAAAATAAATATAATATTGATGCTGTTCCTCATATATTAACTCACGGCTTTACACGTGAGGAAACGGAAGACTTTTTAATAGAGCTAAGCTACCTGGGAATTGAAAATGTACTTGCAATTAGAGGTGATGATAACGGTTATCAAAAGCCTGTTCCCGAAGGCAAAAGTGTTAATAAGTATGCAGTGGATCTGGTAAAGCAGATTGCCGGAATGAACAATGGTAAATATCTTGAGGAAAATCTTCTTGATGCAAAGCCTTCCGGTTTTTGTGTCGGCGTTAGCGGCTACCCTGAAAAACATTTTGAAGCTCCTAATCTGTTAACCGATATTAGGCATGTTAAAGATAAAGTAGATGCCGGTGCGGATTATGTAGTTACTCAAATGTTTTTTGATAATAATACATATTTTAAATATGTTGAAATGTGCCGTAAAGAGGGAATTAAAGTTCCCATAATTCCCGGATTAAAAATTTTAACGAATAAAACACATCTTATCAATATTCCGAAGAATTTTTATATAAATCTTCCTTCAAGCTTAGTTGATGAGGTATTAGCCGCAAAGCCGGAACAAGTTCTTGATATTGGTGTTGAATGGGCTGCTAATCAAGTTTTGGATCTTATTAATAATAATGTACCGAGTGTGCATTTTTATATAATGCAGAATTCATCGCCGGTAATAAAATTAATGAACCGGTTAAAGGAAATGAAAGTAGTTGCGGCTTAATTATCTT
Organism: uncultured Ignavibacteriaceae bacterium; assembly: GCA_964530445.1. Taxonomy (GTDB): domain Bacteria; phylum Bacteroidota; class Ignavibacteria; order Ignavibacteriales; family Ignavibacteriaceae; genus FEN-1297. The sequence goes on along the minus strand of CAZHBJ010000036.1, from coordinate 8,469 downwards.
GCAGTAATTTTATTTTATTATTAAAAAAATAATTATAAGTAATTTTTCCAAATTAAATCTGAAATATGGCAACAGTTAAAAAAACGACATTAAAAAAATTAAAATGGGGTGCTGCCGGCTGTGGTAGGTTTACGGAATTTTCTTTTATTCCTACAGCAAATTTACTTAGAAAAAGTACGATAAATTCAGTCTTTAGCAATAGCAGACAAAGGGTAAAGTTTATCGGAGAAAAATTTGGTATCCCGGGAAGGTTTTCCGATTATAATGAATTTTTAAAATCAAACATAGATGCGGTTTATATAGGAAGTGCAAATGTACATCATTATGAACAGGTAATTAAAGCTGCGGAAGCAGGGAAGCATATCTTATGTGAGAAACCTCTATCAATTACATCCGCTCAAGCAGAAGAAATGGTAAAGGCTTGTAAAGAAAATAATGTTCAGCTTTCAGTTAATTATGTCCATAGGTTTCACCCAATTATTATTAAGGCAAAGGAATTAATCGATGCACAGCTTTTGGGAAAGCTCGTATCGATAAATTTAAATTTCAATGTAGATTTTACACCGGGATCGAATTTTAGATTTAAAAAAGATCTTAGCGGAGGAGGTGCTCTTCGCGATCTCGGTACCCATATGATTGACTTGCTTAGATTTTTTAACGGCGAAATAAAAATAATAAGCGGCGTTGTGGACGATATTGTTTATAAAAGTGAAGTGGATGATTTTGCAGCAGCTATAGTAAAATTTGAAAACAGCGGCTACGGTTATTTTAATGTTTCGTTTAATAATAAAAAAGCATTCAATAGAATTGAAATCCTCGGTCATAAGGGTGCAATTAGTATAGAAAAGCTGATAGGAGCTAAAACTATTCCGTCCAAATTAACTATACTTTTGGAAGGCGAAGCAAAAAAGGCATTTAGAAAAAGAGGCAATAAATTTTTAAGTCTTTTAAAATCCGTTCAAAATTCATTTTTAAAAAACGAAACTCCTCTTGTAACCGGGTATGACGGCTATATAAATATGAAGTTAATGGAAGAATTAGAGGCTCGATGGCAGGCAGAAAAGAATTAGTAGACATTTGTCATAGAGTTTATGAAAAAGGTTTTGTTTCTGCTTACGACGGAAATATTTCCCTGGCTACCCCGGAAAACACTTTTTTGATTACAAGATCGGCTGTACGCAAGGGCGATGTTACTGAAGACGATATTCTGGAAATAGATTCTTCGGGAAGAATTTTAAGCGGGAGGGGAAAAGTTTCAACCGAATATAAAATCCATCTCTATGCATATTCAAAAAGACCGGAAGTTAATGCGGTAGTTCATTGCCATCCGGTTTATTCAACTGCTTTGGCTTCTATTGGTGAAGGCTTAACGGGAAATTACTTTCCGGAAGTTATTTTAACTCTCGGTAAAGTACCTTTGTGTAAATATGCAACTCCTTCTACGGATGATTTGCCTTTAAGTATGGAACCCTACATTGATTATGCCTGGGCATTCTTATTGCAAAACCACGGTGCAGTTACTATAGGAAAAACCTTAAGAGATGCCTATAATAAAATGGAGAAACTCGAACACACCGCACAAATTCTTTTTACTGCAAAAATATTCGGAGGCGCAAAAGAACTGCCCGCCGAAAAAGTTAAAGAATTAATGAGTCTCGCAAAACAAAATTACGGGCTAGATATAGATGAAAGAAATATTTTTTAAATTAGAATGTTAGAAAGCAAATTACCGTATGCCGTTTAATAAGAAACAAAAAATTGCACTTCTCATAGGCGGTACTTCACCTGAAAGAGAAGTATCCAAATCGTCAGGGTTATCAATTTACAAAGCCTTAAAAGCACTTGATTATGAAATTGTATTAATTGATCCGGCGTATGGTGTTAATCAGCCAAAAAAAGAAGATGAGTATTTTGCTAAAGAAGATATTGCGGAAATATCGAATAGAAACTATGTTGAAGCAATAAATTCATCTTTGTTTGATGACATAGATATTGCATTCCTCGGGTTGCACGGAAGGTGGGGAGAAGACGGAACAATTCAATCGCTGCTTGAATTACGTGGAATTAAATATACCGGTTCTAACGTTATTGCCAGTGCAATTTCAATGGATAAGGTTATGTCTAAAATTTTGTTCCGGCATTATGAAATTAATACACCCAAATGGATTGTTGTTGAGAATAATTATAACGAAAATGATATTAAAGAACAGATACAAAATAATATCGGTTATCCTTGCGTAATAAAGCCCAATGATCAGGGTTCTACAGTAGGACTAACTATATGTAAAAGTGATTCCGAAATTCCGGATGCGGTTAAGTTGGCAATGAAATTTTCTAATAAAGTTTTAATTGAAGAATTTATTGAAGGCCACGAACTGACAGTCGGTATTCTCGAGGATAAAGCATTTCCTGTTTTAGAGATAAAACCAAAACACGGAATTTATGACTATGAATGTAAATATACATCGGGAATGAGTGAATATGAAGTTCCGGCTAAACTGCCTGATTCGGTTTGTGCTAAGCTTCAGTCCGATTCAATTAAAGCTTTTAAATCTTTGGGATGTTCGGTTTACGGTAGAATTGATTTTCGTGTAAGCAACGATTACGAAACTTATTGTCTTGAAGCCAATACTTTGCCCGGAATGACATCAACAAGTCTTGTTCCTAAAATGGCAAAAGCCGCAGGGATTTCATTTGAAGTATTGATTGATAGAATTATAAAGTTGAGTATTTAAATGCCGGTTTTAAAAAATAAGAAAATAAAATATTACATTTTCTTTATTCTCATTTTTGTTGGCCTGCTGTATCTTTTGTTTAATGGTTCAGGAGTTATAAAATACCTTAAACTAAAAAATCAATTGAAAAGTCTTAATGAACAAATTTCGACTGTTAAGAAGGACAATAAAAAAATTCAAGCGGAAATAGATTCACTCCGGCAAAAAATTCCAGCCAAAATTGAAAAGACCGCTCGAGAAAAATACGGTATGATAAAAAAAGGCGAAAAGCAAATAAAAGTTATTGAAAAATAATTTTTAAATTTATTCGATTATAAATTACAGCATTAATGAGTAAAATTAATTTACCTCAAGTCCCTTTAGCGGAAAGAGTAAGACCAAAAACAATTGAGGAATTTCAAGGGCAAAAGGCTCTTTTGGGTGAGGGTAAGCCAATTAGGTTGATGATTGAAAATGATACTTTAAGTTCATTTATTTTATGGGGACCTCCCGGAACAGGTAAAACAACCATAGCTAAAATTATTGCAGGCCAAACTAATGCGGAATTTCATCAAATAAATGCAGTCTCATCCGGCGTAAAAGATATAAGGGGAATAATTGATATAGCTTCATATAACAAATCATTAAGTAAAAGAACAATCCTTTTTATTGATGAAATACACAGGTTTAATAAAGCTCAGCAGGATGCTCTTTTAAATTCGGTAGAGTCCGGATTATTGACTTTAATCGGAGCAACCACGGAGAATCCCTCCTTTGAAGTAATTCCTGCTCTGCGTTCGAGAGCAAGAGTTTATGTGCTGGAAGATTTATCAAAAAATGATTTAACTGCAATTCTTAATTCCGCATTAAAAAAAGATGAATTATTATCCAAGTTGAATATTGAAAAAATAGATATTGATTTCTTAATTTATCTTTCCGGCGGTGATGCAAGATCGTTGCTAAGTATACTTGAAGCCGCAATTATCCAGGAAATAAATTCCGATTCGATTAAAATAGGTAAAGATGTACTGGAAAATGTTGTTCAGAAGAAAAATATAGTTTATGATAAAGGAGGAGAAGAACATTATAATGTTATTTCTGCTTTTATAAAAAGCGTCAGGGGGAGTGATCCTGATGCGGCGTTATACTGGCTTTCTAGAATGATCGAAGGCGGGGAGGATCCTTTATTTATCGCTAGAAGACTTGTAATACTCGCATCGGAAGATATAGGAAATGCATCGCCTAACGGATTGGTTCTTGCAGAAGCAGCATTCGGTGCTGTAGATAAAATCGGTATGCCCGAGGCAAGGATAATTCTTGCTCAATGCACAACATATCTTGCTTCTTCACCTAAAAGCAATGCAGCGTATATGGGTTTGGAAAAAGCTTTTGCCGACGTAAAGAATAAGCCTTTATACCCTGTACCGATTCATCTTAGAAATGCACCTACAAAATTGATGAAAGAAATAGGCTATGGAAAGGAATATAAATATCCGCATGATTTTGAGAATCATTTTATTGCTGAAAATTATTTGCCTGAAGAGTTGAAGAACTCACAGTATTATTTCCCTACGGAAAATGGGCAGGAGAAAAACTTAAAGGACAGATTAAAATTATTCTGGAAAAACAGAAAAAAATATTAATTCTTTATTATAAAAGGGCAAACATTTTTCCCGGGAGCTGTTTTACCATTCCTTTAAATTCAAGTGACAGCAGATGAACCAGGCAATCAGAAGTTGATAAATTGGTTAAAGTAGAAATTTTATCTATTTGCAATGCTTCGTTTGTTAAAGCACCTATTATTTTTTCTTCAAATAAATTTAATTCAACATCCTGCTTAGGAATATTTTTACCGATTATCGGTTTTAGCTTTAATTCCAGTTCAACAAGAATATCTTCTCCGTCTCTTACAAGTTTTGCTTCACCTTTTTGAATTAGTAAATTTGTCCCTTCGGATTGCCTTACACCGAGATTTCCCGGAATTGCGAACACTTCACGATTTTGATCCAAAGCAAAAGAAGCTGTCTGCATTGCCCCGCCGTTAATGCCTGTTTCAACAACAAGGCATCCCAAACTTAAACCGGAAATAATCCTATTCCTTTTAGGGAAATTCTGTGCATCAGGTTTGGTTCCCAATCTATATTCCGAAATAATTACGCCTCTTTCCGAAATCTTTTCGAAAAGTTGTTTGTTTTCCGGCGGGTAAATTATATCAAGCCCGGATCCGATTATTGCAATTGTTCTGCCGTTATTTTTTAATGCAGATGAATGTGCAATGGAATCAATACCTCTAGCTAAGCCGCTGATTATTGTAATACCCTGCCCGGCTAGTTCCCCGGTGAATTTTTCTGCTTGAACTTTGCCGTAATTTGACGGCATTCTTGTGCCAACAATAGCAATTGAATAATTATCTCTTTCTAAAAATTCCCCCTTAATATATAAAACAAGAGGAGGATCGTAAATCTTTTTTAATAAAGGCGGATATTCTTTGTCCCACACCGTAATAATTTCGGCATCCATTTTTTCCAGCAATTCCAGCTCTTTTTCTACTGAAGCTTTGGTGCTGTTAAAATATGAATTACTCTTCTGAATACGTTTTGCCAGGTTTGTACTTATGCCATTAACGTTCATCAGTGATTTAAAATCGGCGGAAAGAATTTTTTCTGTTGTACGGAATTTTGATAATAGGCTTCTAACTTTCCCCGGGCCAACGCCATCGACAGAAAGAAGCAGATTCAGGTAGGTTAGTTCATTTAATGATAGTTTACTCAATATCTCTATTTTTATGGACAAGTCTAGGGGGATAGGGTATATGGAAATAAGGTATTTGAGAAATACATATAAATGCAAACTTTATTTCCCTAAACTTTTATACCTCTATACTCCCAGCATCCTCATTTCCCTTTTTTATTTTTAAAAAATTACTATAACCGTTTAAAGTAACCTTAGCGGATTCAATCAATTTTTCACCTTCTTCTTTTAACCGCTTATCTAAATAATTATAATCATAACAGCTTATCAGGTGATCTTTTAGTTCATATAGAGATCCTGTTAAAATTCTATAAAACTGAATACCTTCCTAATAATAACGGGCGTAACCTTCTGGTGATACTTACAGATGCTTTTCCGATTTGAATATCTAAATTATATTTTTCATCTCTTGGTAAGAGAAATAGAATCTGTTTATAAAAAAATTTTTTAACTTCCCGGCATTTTATCCAAGCTTCTGGCGCAGTAAAATCTCTTTTATTAATATAAGATTCATAAATAGTTTCCCCAATTATTTGAGTATAATACGCTGTTTTGTCAGTGTCATATATTCCTTTATTGTCTAACATTTTACTCACCGTTCAAAAAAATTAAACAATATCATCAAAGCTAATTTATAGCGCTATATCTTTATACCTAATCCCCTTATATTTTAACTTCCCACTTCAAGTTCATCAACAACAGCTACTATCATAGTGTGTACAGGAGCTTTTCTATGCCCGAGTATTTGTTTAATAGCTGAGCCTTCTTGAACTACCAGTACAGTATCCCCAATACCGGCATCAATTAAATCTAAAGCAATAATATCTTTTTTGCCGATAAAATTGCCATTAAGATCAATTTGATGAACAAGCAATAATTTATGGCTGATTAAATTAGGATTTTTTTGAGTGGAAACTATATTCCCCTTAACTTTTGCCAGAAGCAATTTCCTGTCCCTCTTTATTTTCAGGTTCTTCTTTCTTCATATAAAGAATAGAAGCAGGGAGGATAAACAGATAACCTATTATTAATAAAATCGGAGAAATATATAAAGAAGAGAAACTGTTCCAGGGACCCATCGCCATAAAGACAAATCCTGCAATTATAACTACAATACCCAAAGTTAATAATAAGTAATTTTTTGAACCCCAATATATAGTAAAAGTCGGAAGAGCAGCTTTTTTAGCTTTTTTTAAATTTTTCCTATTAACTTTTTTCGCCATAATAAGCTCCAATTATTAAAAATGAAGCCCGGTAATGGGGGTACTACCGGGCTCGACTCATTTAGCATCAAAGGGCAGGGGAGAACCCTCTGAAAGAGTCATCGGAAATATAACCCGATAACTTTTATTTGTCAAGTGTTTTTTTATTTACTTATTTGATAAACTATTTTTCTAATTGTATCAAACTGTAAATAAGGATATTCTTCCCTTATGGAATCTATAGCATCCCCGGCACTTATTTTACTTGCCCTTAATTGCTTGAATTTCTTTCTAATTTGGTAATCCCTTACGGATTTTTCGTCAATTAAACCCTGCGAACTTAACAGTTCATAAATATCGTCACTAATTAGATCAGATAATGGATTGTCAATTTTAGCCTTTACTGTTTTCATCGCTGCCTTCCTTTTTTGTTTAAGTTAGTCGCTTACCTAAATAATAAGTATCAATTTATATTAACCATCTCCTCCATTAAAAAGTTCCGGCAATAAAACAAAAAACCGACCAGAGTATAACCCTAAATCGGCACACCATTGCTACTCCGGTAATAAAAATTAATTAAAAATTTTCCTCAGTAGCAAGTCGACGTTAAAAAAGCTCCTTTTTTGTGAGTAAAAATACAGATTTTTTTTTAAAAGTCAAGGATTGTAAATATTTAATCTTTATTTTTTTTTGACTAACATAATGACTTCTTGATCTTCAGATAATTATCGTACACGGTGAAAATATTTGTCAATTAAATTTTTTAATTACTTTTAATACATTCTCAGGGTAAAGATACTGCATACAATTATTTGGGCATGTCGGGGAAAAGTAACAATCGCAGTCAAAATCCGGTTCTAATATTTCTCCCCGGTCATACAAGTAAAATTCGTTTTTATTAAAAATATTGTTGAATAAAACAAGATTTTTTTTCAATCCAATTGCCAGGTGCATTGCCATTGTAACTGCAGTAACTACAGTATTACACTGATTTAATAAATCCATAAAAGTTTTAAGCGGGAAGAAACCAAAATATTTTGCACCGCTTTCTTTTTGTATGAATTTATTCTTTTCGTCTTCCTGTTCACCTCCAAGAAGAATAACCTCATAATTGTTTTTCAACAAATTTTTCGCAAGTTCAATCCAATATTCTGTTGGCCAGAGCCTGGAAGACCATCTACCGCCACAGCCTGTATTTAAACCTATAACTTTTTTATTCTTATCAATATTCCAATCTTTATTTGTTTTTTCTACTTCAAGAATATATTCTTCATCTTTAAATTGATAACCACAGATTTCAAATATCTCTTGAACGTAGTGTTTAACATTTTCTTTATTTAGATCATCGAAAAGACCTGTAAGCCATTTATGCTCTTCTGCTTTTGATGCGATTGGTTCGGCATGGCCGAAATTATCAATTGTAAAACCAGATTTTTTCTTTGCCTTAATTGATGAAGCTAAGGAAATTGCCAAAGCATCTTTATCAAGATTTATCAGCCAGTCAAATTCAATATTTTTAACAAGCTCTATATTTTCTATTGAAACATTTAATATCCTATTCACCCAATTTGAACTTAATATATCAGGGGAGTAAGTAAACCATGTAATTTGTGCAGAAGGAAATTCTTCTCTTAATTTTCTTAACAAAGGAGTTGTTCTTATTACATCACCAATTGCACCTAGTTTTATAATTAATATTTTTTCAGAAATCTTTTTATAGGATGGGCAGTCTTCACAATGATAACCAAATTCTTTATGAGGTTTGCAGGGGATGTCGCCTTTATAAAAAAAACAGTCTTTAT
>CAZHBJ010000035.1:15871-23523 GCA_964530445.1 uncultured Ignavibacteriaceae bacterium | reverse complement strand
TTATATAAGAAATTTTAACACAATATATTAAAATTAAGTTGACGCCTATTTGAGTAACACAGAAAAAGAAAACATAAAAATTATTTTCCGTGAAACTCTATATATATTCCAAATGACTCTGTGTAAGAAAGAAACTTCCCCATATTTTTAGAAACCTTGCGTTCTTACATTTCACATTTATCATATCTTATTTTAAATTTCTTTTTCATATAAATTATTATATTGCATAATTGCTACTAAAAATACTTAAATATACTCGATAAACACCGGGAGATTTTAGTTGACCCAGGAAGAACTGGATGAGCTTTTAGACGAAGCGTTTGAACATTTAAGCCAAGGCCGCTATAGAATGGCTTTGACGGCTGCCAAACAGGTATATGACGAAAGGCAAAATGACTTTAATGCCGCAACATGTTTGGCCTGGTCGCTCCTTGAGAACGGATACCCTTCCCAATCATTGGAGATGGCTAATCTTGCCGTTCAATTAAGCGACGATGATGTAAGCTCAAGATTATACCGGGGATTCCTTTTAATGCGTATGAGCATCTTTGAGGGCGCTTTATCAGACCTGGATTATGCAATTTCTAAAAAAACAGATATGCTCGTTTGGGCTCATCTAAATAAAGCCAGATCCCTGGGCGGGCTCGGAAGATATTTTGAGGGTCTTGAAGAAATAGAAAAAGCCATACAAAGCGACGATGAAGATAATCCGAAATTACTAAAAGTTAGGGAGTGGTTTAAAAAAGCGCTTGGTTACGAAGACGGCTTTTTTAATGAATCTTTTACTAAAAGAATTTCTTTAATTGAAGAAGCTGAAGATGCATATAAAGAAAAAGAATATTGGTTCTCTCTATGGGCTGCAAGAGAAATACTAAATACTCCTTCTCTCGTAGATTATCATTATCAGGCACACCTGCTGGAACTTGAATCATTATCGTCGATGTTCCAGGTAAAAAATGCTGCTAAAAAAGCCGAATCTATCAAAGATTTGTATAGAGATGATGCAAAGTTCGAAAGCATTTATCAGAAATTATTAAAATACCGTACAAAAGCGGAAACCAGTGAAAAGGAAACCCGTCCGAATATTATAAAGCAAACAAATTTTGAGTTTTATGAAAATAAACTTTTTCATGTTTATAATGCCAAGACTTACGACTTAATTGAAAACCTCCGTGCCGGTAAAAGAACTTATTTATTGCAGTTCAACGAAGATACAATCAGATATATCGGCGTAGAAGTAACTCTTGATAATCCTTACTACGGAAAAAACAGAGCCGATTTAAAAGGAATAGCTGTTTGGTATCTAAATAATGTTGAAGTCGGAAGTCATCATTTTAACCTGGCGATAGAAAAGGATTGGAAGATTGTTGAATTTGTGCAAAGCTGGGGAACCGATACACCCGGCTTCTGGCAGGAAGGTCAGGGAAGAATAGAAATATATTTGGATGAATATTTAGTATGCGCGCGCTGGTTTTTGGTCGGCAGATCGGATGTTGTAAACTTTGAAGAAACAAAAATTCCTTTAACTGCTGCCGAGCCCCTGGAAAAACCTATGACCGACCAGCCCCTTGAAGTCGAGTCGTCTTCACTGCGGGCACAGGAACAAGAATCGCTGGATGAATTACTAAAAGAATTGAACGACTATATCGGGCTTCAGTTTGTTAAACAATCCATGAAAGATTTTGTTGACTATTTAAATTTTATAAATGAACGAAAAAAGCTCGGTCTAAAAACTCAACAAAATTTATCAATTCATTCCGTGTTTGTAGGAAATCCGGGAACCGGTAAAACTACAATTGCAAGACTGCTGGGAAAAATTTTCAAAGCAATGGGACTTTTGAAAAACGGACACGTTATAGAAGTAGACCGTGCCGGACTTGTGGGGCAATACATCGGTGAAACCGCCCAAAAAACAAATAAGGTTATAAATGAAGCAATAGGCGGTGTCCTTTTTATCGATGAAGCTTATTCTTTAAAAAAACAGGATAATCAGCAAGACTTCGGGCAGGAAGCAATTGAAACTTTAATAAAGCGAATGGAAGATAGCGAGAGCGAGTTTGTAGTTATTGCTGCCGGTTATCCTGATGAAATGAATACATTTATAAATTCCAATCCGGGACTGAAATCCCGTTTTACTCATTTCTTTAATTTTGATGATTATACTCCCGATGAATTATTGGATATATTTAAGCAGGTTTCAAATAAAGAAGAATATATAATTAAAGATGAAGCTCTTGAACTCTTAAAAAAACATTTTATAAATATATACCGCAAAAGAGATAAAACCTTCGGCAATGCCCGGCTCGTGAAAAATTATTTTAACGAAGCTAAGGTTCACCTAAGTAAACGGTATTTAAGAATGCCGGTTATAAAACGAACCAAAGAAGCAATGACTACAATTTTTCCGGAAGATATTCGTTCGATACTGGAAGGCAGCTCAACACAGGATGTTCGTTTAGCCATTGATGAAGATGCATTAAAAAAAGCGCTGGATAAACTTGATAACCTTACCGGTCTGGAGACGGTAAAAAAGGAAATGAATGAAATTATAAAGCTGGCAAGGTTTTATTCGGAACAGGATGAAAATCTACACGATAAATTTTCTTCTCACTTAATATTTTTAGGCAATCCCGGAACCGGCAAAACAACTGTTGCCAGACTATTCAGCGAAATTTATTCCGCGCTCGGAATTTTACCTAAAGGTCATTTGGTTGAAGTCGACAGGCAGGGATTGGTTGCCAGCTTTGTTGGTCAGACTGCCGAAAAGACAAAAGAAGCGGTTGATAGAGCAATCGGTGGAACATTATTTATTGATGAAGCTTACTCGCTTATAAAACAAGGAGACAGCAGCGGCGCTGATTTCGGCAAAGAGGCGCTTGATACTTTATTAAAAAGAATGGAAGACGACAGGGGGAAATTTCTTGTAATAGCTGCCGGTTATACTAATGAAATGAATAACTTTATGAACAGTAATCCCGGTTTGCAGTCACGATTCACAAAAAAAATAATTTTTGAAGATTACTCACCCGATGAACTGTTCGAAATAACCGTCAAGCTTATCGAAAGCAAAGAACATATACTCGATGAAGAAGCAAAAGAGCCGTTAAAAAAATATTATAATAAAATATACAGAAACAGGGATAAAACTTTCGGCAATGCAAGACTGGTTAGAGATCTAACCGAAAGTGCGCTAAAAAATCAATTGTTAAGAGTTGCAGATATTCCTCAAGAAGAAAGACACGAAGAAGTAATTAAATATATTCTGCTTGAGGATATTGCAGAGCTGATTGCCCATAAAAAGGAAAAAGAATCTGCCAGGGTTGAAGGCGATCCGGAATTACTGGATAAGTATTTACAAGAGCTTGCAGACTTGACGGGACTTGACCTAGTAAAAAAATCCGTAACAAAATTAATAAGCAGTTTAAAAGTAGCAAAGCTTCGTAAACAAAGAGGACTAAAGGTAATTCCTAAAAACCTTAATTCTGTTTTTATGGGAAATCCTGGAACAGGTAAAACTACGGTAGCCCGTTTACTAAGTAAAATATATAAAGAAATAGGAATCTTGGAGAAGGGTCATTTAGTCGAGGTCGACAGGTCCGGGCTGGTTGCCGGTTATCAAGGTCAAACAGCTTCAAAGACAAATGAAGTTATAAACAAAGCTGTAGGCGGAACTCTTTTTATCGATGAAGCATATACGCTTGCAAGAGGACAAAATGATTTCGGACGCGAAGCTATAGATACGCTTTTAAAACGTATGGAAGATGATCACGGAAAGTTTATAGTAATTGTTGCAGGCTACACGGAAGAAATGAAGGACTTTCTAGATTCCGTTCCGGGAGTGCAATCGCGCTTTCCGAATAATTTTATTTTCGATGATTTTACTCCCAGACAAATGCTGGAAATTACTCGCTTGATAAGTGAAAAGAACGGGTACAAACTGGATGAAGGAGCCTGGCAGCAGATGCTTGATATTTTCACAATACAATATAAAGAAAGAGATAAAAGCTTCGGGAATGCCAGAACCGTAAAGAATATTTTGTACAAAGCTATCAGCAACCAGGAAGAAAGAATTTTAACTTTAATCGAACCGGATGATGAAGATTTAACCACTATAATTCTAGATGATGTTGCTAGAATTGAACTGGCAGAAATTTAGATCATAATATAACCGGTACACTATTCCTTTTTTATTTTTAAACTTTTCATTACTAATTTCTTTTCTAATTATGCTTCAAATAAAAAATCTAACTAAAAAGTTCGGATCGTTTACAGCCTTAAACTCTATAAATCTTAAAATAAATATGGGGGAACTTTACGGCTTTCTAGGACCAAACGGCGCAGGGAAAACTACTACAATTAAGTTAATTGCCGGATTATACTCGCCCACCGGAGGAACGATAACTCTGGACGGAATAGATATATACAAAGAGCCTATAAAAGCAAAATCAAATATCGGCTATATACCGGACCAGCCGTTTCTTTATGATAAATTAACGGGAAGAGAATTTTTGTATTTCAGCGGCGGGTTGTATAACATGGCCAAAGAATCGCTCCATGGCAAGATAGAAGAGCTGATTACTAAATTAAACATAAAAGATTGGATAGATAAAAGGACGGAAGAATATTCACTGGGAATGCGCCAAAGAATAACCTTTGCTTCGGCATTTCTGCACTCTCCGAAACTTATTTTAGTAGACGAGCCGATGGTCGGACTTGATCCTCAAAGCGCTGTAATTATAAAAAATGTTTTAAGAGAAAAAGCCGCGGAAGGAACGGCAATCTTTATGTCTACGCACAGCTTAACTGTAGCCGAGGAAATATGCAGTAAGATTGCTATAATAAAAGAAGGAAGGATTATTTATGACAATAGAAAAGAAGAGATAGAAAAATTTAAATCCGAGCTTAAATTAAATTTCGAATCCTTTTTTCTTGAAATAACAAAGTGATTTCTTTTTAAATTATTTCTTCACTAGACAATCATAAAATTTAAAGACTGTTAAATTCAAAGTATTTTTTTGAAAGAATTTATTCACATAATAAGATATAAACTATTAATCTTCTTTAAAAACAACTCAACAATCAACTCAAGAAGTTTAATAAAAAATTTAGGCTCCTTCCTGGTTTATGCTTCGTTTGCCGCCGGCGCATTTTTCTTTACAAAAAACATACTTGCATTTTTGTTATTTAAGATAAAAATCGGGCCTTTTCTTCTTCACCGATTTATTTCAATAATACTGTTTATCTTTTTCATGGCGGTTAATGTAGGCAACATTGTAGTTTCTTATTCAACATTGTACAAATCAAAGGAAGTAAACTTTCTTTTTACAAAGCCGGTTCCCTATCCGAAAATTTTCGTCATAAAATTCTTAGATAATTTCTTCTACAGTTCTACAACCTTACTTCTTATTATTTGTTCCGTTATAGCGGGGTACGGAACCTTTTTCAAAATGAATATTTGGTTTTACCCGGTTTCGGTTTTATTTATTATTCTTCCTTTTATGTTAACGGCGGCATCGTTAGGAGTTATTTTTTTAATGCTTATTTTGAAAATATCATCTAAAATAGGCATAAGGAAAGTATTGTTCTTATTATTCGCTTTTTACATTTTATCGTTAATCTTGTTTTTCAGAATAAGCGACCCGGTAAAGATTGTAAGCAGTGTAATGGCATATTACCCCAATACCGGCGGTTATTTCGGCTTTTTAGACAGCCCGGTACTAAAATTTCTTCCGAACTACTGGGCTGCCGATGCATTTTACTGGATATCGTCCGGACAATTTATAAAAGCGTTGCCCGATATCCTTCTGCAATTATCATCTGCAGTTTTTTTATTTTCCCTTGCTTACTTTTTATCCGTAAAATTATATTATCAAACGTGGCTGGATTCACTTAAACTTTCTTTCAAAAGAAATAACATTACCAAAAGAAATAATAGCTTAATTTCCTTTTCAGGCAATTCCGCATTCAAACCTCAAACAGAAGCTCTCCTTAAAAAAGAATTTCTTCAATTCTTTAGAGAACCCGGTCAATGGATTCATTTATCGGTAATGCTTTTATTAATTTTAATTTTTATTTTCAGCCTTACTGGAATAGATCCTAACTTACTTTCGAAATTCAACTCAATGCTAAAAACAATTATTTACCTGGTTATATTTTTATTTAATATTTTTCTTATATCTTCGCTGGCGCTGAGGTTTGTTTTTCCCGTTATAAGTATAGAAGGAGAAGCATACTGGAAAATAAAAAGTTCACCCGTAAATCTTAAAAAATTAATTTCGATAAAATTTTTAAGCTATTTCCTAATAATCTTTCTTATAGGTTTAATATTAAATATTTTTTCCCAGCTCAGTTTCCCTGCGAAATTACTGCAAACTTCCACTATTAATATTGTATTTATTTGCCTGACAATAGTATCGTTAAATTTCGGCATGGGAAGTTTTTTTGCAGATTTTAAAGAAAAAAATCCGATTAGAATTGCATCATCTCAGGGGGCTACGATAACATTTCTTTTAACACTCATATATCTTGTATTTTTAGTGGTTGTATTATTTATACCGGTTTATGATTTTTTTAACATGGAGAAAACCGGTCTTAAAAATGCAGTCTTTTATTTAAACATTACAAACATAATAATTGCTGCAGTTTCAATAATTATTACGATTATTTTTCTGGGAGTCGGAAGAAAAGCTCTAAGGCGGGATTTATAAAATCCTCCCGGATAATTCCGGGAGGTTACCTCCCTAAATAAAATATTTTAGGAGGACGTCGGCTTTGCTTGAGGGAATGCTTTTTGCTCAAAGCAATTTTTACCGTAATTTTTAAAACTTAATGTATTATTTTAGAATGTACTCTCTTACTTAAACCGTCAGAATGTTAAATCAAATTTATTAATCTCATAAAAAGATTACTCAATAAATGTGCCTTAAAATGAAAAAGTAAATATTATCTTTGTTCTTTAATTTTTACTGTTTAATAAATTATCCGGCGGGCAATTTGTGCGAATTATTTTCGCTTCTCGAAAATTCTGCACTATCATTTCGGTTTACTTTTAACTATTCACAAAGAATTTTTAAGGTAGGAAAAATCATATCCCCGGTTAAAAAGTAATGTTGAAGCTTAATTGAAGCTCATTTATTGAGCTTGTCTTTAGCTGAACAATCGGGCGGTTGTTATGAAAATTTGAAATGAACAAAACATCTATTTGACTATATAACCAAACAGCTACAAAAGATATGATGGATATATTTTTTATTTTATATGATGTATTGTATTTATTGTAATCGCTCTGAATTGTTAAAGGATTTACATCATTTAAATATGTTTTTTGTTTTTTATTACTGTCGATTATAAAATAGACGGAAGATACAAGCGATACCGCTCCGAGCGAAGTTAATACCCATCCTTTAGCATCATTTTTATTATAATAAAGCTGACCCCACCCGGGGAAAATTAATGATCTGATAATATAAGGTTTGATATCTACAACATTTGTCTCTATAGGTACCTTTTTAGTAATATATACGGTATCGGTCTTTATTATTTTATTTTTTCCTTCCTTAATAAATTGCTTATTATATTCTTCTTTAATTTGATTAAAAAAAGCTATGATTTTAGGAGATGTTTTTACGGAATCCAAAGAATATAGTGAATTT
>CAZHBJ010000035.1:0-15861 GCA_964530445.1 uncultured Ignavibacteriaceae bacterium | reverse complement strand
ATTTATTTTAAGTATCTGCACAAAGTTATTTTTAGCAGCAGTATCATTCATTAAAGAAAACTCCGATACCCCGATTAATCTATATATTTCCACCAACTGTTCTTTATTGAAAAGCTTTTTATGCACAAGCATTTTTTCTCCGGTTTTAACAACTTCACCGTATCGGAATGCTTCAAATTGATTTCTTAAAACATTAAGTGAATCGCCGTTCTGCTGAGCAAAAGCTTGAGATGAAAAAATCAAAATTAAAATGAGTAATATTTTTTTAGGCATTTTTATTTCAGCAAAATCATCTTTTTTGATTCTGAAAAATATATTGATGAGAGCCGGTATATGTAAATACCGCTGGATACCCGGTCTCCCTGCATATCAGTTCCGTCCCATGTTATATTATATTTCCCCGGATCGTAAATTTTTGAAGTTAAATTTTTAATATGTTTTCCTAATATGGAAAAAACATCAACAGATATTCTGCTTTGTTTAGGCACTTCAAAACGTATTTGCGTAGAAGGGTTAAACGGATTGGGGAAATTATTTCCCAAATTGAATTTTAAAGGAACGGGGCTCTTACCATTAACTATTGTTGTTGAAATATTGTTAAAAGTTTCAATATAAGAAACATCTTGTCCGTCACTTCCTAAACCGCCGAATACATAAATATGACCATAATAATTTACAGCAGCAGGATCTTTACGGGCAAAAATAAGATTTGGGCCGTCTTCCATTTCAGATTCTCCGCCGCTATAAACACTGATAAATTTAGTAGAATATAGAGGTTTATTATACTCATCAAATCCGCCGATAATATAAATTTTATCATTAAAAAAAACTGCTGCCCCGCCCGCCCTCGGGTGCTCCATTTCAACTGATAACCGGGTGATTTTGTTATTGCTAATGTCGAATTTATAAATGGATTTTTGAAGAACGTCTCTGGCCCCGCCGAATAAATAAATATAGTTATTATAAACGGCAGACATTTGCAAAGTAGGAAATGCATCTGCAAACAAGGTATCGTTGGAAAAAGTAATTTTATTTGTCGGCAAATTATAAACAAACATATACGGATTAGTTGAATCTTTTGCCGAGCCGCCAAAGACATAAATATTATCGCCGATAACTTTCCCGGTTGAATAAAGCCGGTTAAAGTACTTGTTGCCCGCAGTAGCAAAAGCCGAATTCGTATATCCCCAGAATTCTAATGATGATGATTCAGGCAAATCCGAAGAAATACCGCCAGCATAAATTACGCTGTCGGAATATGTTCCGGCAATAAAATCTGCACGCGGCGAATTCATTGTACCGGCAACTTTCCACGTGTTCGTTTCCGGATTATATTCTTGAATAAGATCTAAATTGGAATTTTGTGATTCCGAAAAGCCGCCTAATATGTATATTAAAGAATCATGCACAATAGCCTGTGCCCCCGATACTGGAACCGGCATTTGTCCCACAACCTGCCATGATTGTGAAAAAACTTCAGTACAAGAAATCATTAAAAAAACTAATATAAATCTCATAACTCTAACAAATATTATTTCAATTATATAAAAACGAACAATTATAATGCCATTTAATTTCTAATTAGGTTTAACAAAGTTATAGTTAAAATCAAAAGTCTTTTTAGCAACTATAGTAACCTGCCTTGAAATAGATTCATACCGGGAATTTCTCACAACGATATCATGTTTTCCGGGTAATAAAGCAATTGGTTTTCTCAACGGTGTTATTCCAATATAGCTACTGTCGACATATATTTTGCCCCAAGGATAAATATTGCATTCCAGGTATCCAACCGTCTCGTTAAAATTTATTTTTATAGTTTCGGTTTTTTGTGAAAAAATGTCAAGATTTTTAATTATAGGAGGATAATCCGGATGAATTAGTTTTATAACGTGTTTACCCGGTTTCAACATAATCTCACTTTGAAGCGGTGTTCTATCGAATTTTTTATTATCAATGTATACATCGGCCCATGGATAACAATCTATAAATAACTTTCCCGGCAGTTGTACACCCATCGTATCCGAATTAATTTTCCTTTTTGTCTTTTCTTCACTTGCCTGCAGCAGCTTTTTATTGCCTTTATCTTTTTGAACTTCCGATTTAAACCGAGCTGTTTCTCTTTTATCTTTTTTACCTGCTGTAATTAATTGTTTTGGAGTATTCGAAAGATTTTGATTTATAGATTTTACCGGACTTTTACTTTTATTTACCAAAAGAAATAATAATAAAACCAATATAACGGTAAAAGCAGCAGCATACCATATTTTAAGTTTTTTTCTTTTAAGTTTGTTTTTCCCGGTATTATCCGGCTCATCATATTGATTAAAATAACCTAACACTTCATCAATACTTTTAGCTCTGTCTTTAATATTATTTTGAAGCATTAAGAGTATTGCAGGCCGTATTTCTTTCGGCAGCTTTTCAAATTCCGATTTATGATCCTCCGTATTAAAATTAATAATATTATTAATAGTAAGAGCAATATCATCACCCAAAACCGGATTAACACCTAAGAAAAGCTCATACGCAACAAGACCGGCAGAAAATATATCGGTTTGAAATGATTTTTCGCCGTTAATTTGTTCGGGCGCCATGTAAGTCGGTGTACCGAGTATCGCCGTATTTTTTGTGAGAGCGTTTTCATTTTTAACTAGGGCTAAGCCAAAGTCGGCTATCTTCAATTCAAGGTCGGAATTTACCAGTATGTTTTCCGGCTTTATATCCCGGTGAATTATAAAATCTTTATGTGCTGCTTTTAATCCTTTAAATAACTGCGCCAACAAATTAATCTTTTCATCATTGGAAAGATTGTTTTTATTTATTACTTCCCGCAGGCTTATACTTTCAAAGTGTTCAAATGATATGTAAAAAAAATCTTTATATGTACCGAAGTCCAGCACTTTAATTACATTCGGGTGGTTCAGCTTTGCAAGTATTTTAGCTTCTCTTTTAAACCTATCCAGTATCGAATTATCGGAAAGTCTGCTGGTATCCAGGGTTTTTAAAATAATTTTTTTTCCGAGATAAACATGGTTTGCAAGATAAACGCCGGTCTGATCATCCTTTTTAAGGCAATTTATAATTTCAAATTTATCAAACAATATATCTGTCGATTTGGTATCCATTTTAAATACTAAATATTATCTCCCAGCTCTTTAACTTTTAATTGCACCCATCTTACGGAAACTCCAAGAGAATTTGCAACTAAAGTTCTGTTTCCGTTGTACTCAATAAGCCGTTCCTTTAAAAGAACTTTCTCAAAATCTTTTAGGGTCCCGGAAAAGCTTTCATCACCCGGATCATCTTCAATTACTATATGTTCTTTCATCAGCTTGCTGTCATCACACAATATTAAAGCTCTTTGAACAACATTTTCAAGTTGCCTTACATTCCCGGGCCAGGTATAGTTTTCCAGAACTTTTAATGCTTTCGAATCAATATGAATTTCTTTGTCGGAAAACTTTTTTAAAAAATGATCTACCAGAAGAGGAATGTCTCCGTTTCTATCTCTTAACGGAGGAATTTTAATCGGAAAAACATTCAGCCTGTAAAAAAGATCTTCTCTAAACTTCCCTTCTTTTGATAATAGTTTAAGGTCTTTATTAGTCGCCGTAATTACCCTAGCATCTACCTTTATTACCTGAGTATCCCCTAATCTGATTATTTCTTTATTTTGAAGTACTCTTAATAATTTAGCCTGCAGTGCTACGGAAATATCGGCGATTTCATCCAAAAAGAAAGTACCGTCATGTGCAACTTCAAATAAACCTTTTTTATCCGAAGTAGCGCCGGTAAATGCACCTTTTTTATAACCGAATAATTCACTTTCCAGCAGAGTATCGGGGATAGAACCGCAGAATTGTGCAAGGTAGGGCATGTCTTTACGCTTGCTTAAATTATGTATTGCTTTTGCTATCAGTTCTTTGCCGGTACCGCTTTCCCCCAGCAGCAATACGGTTGCGTCAGTTCCTGCAACTTTATGAATTAATGCAGCCAGTTTCTGCATAGCCGGACTTTTTCCAACCAGTTCCGGGATTGTTTTAGCAGATTGCAGCTGGTTTCTCAAAATCATATTTTCTTTTTGAAGTTCCTGCATCTTTATTATCTTATCCAATGCAAGTGATACAAGGTTTGAAAAGAAACTTAAAAATACCAGGTTCCCGTCATTAAATTCTTTTCTATCGGCTTTACTATCCACTAAAATTACTCCCCATATTTTATGATCTCTTTTTATAGGGACGCCTAAAATTGATTTTATATTATGTATCTGTATACTTTTAAACTGAGAGACACTCGGATCGTTTTGGACATCATGATACAGACACGGTTCGCCTTTTTCAATTACTTTTTGCAGAACTCCTGATGAGAAAACCGAAAGATCGGAAATATCTTCTTTTTGAATATTCCTTGCACCTATAATAGAAAATTCGCCGTCGGTTTCGTTATACTTAACGAATAGTCCTCGTTCGGCATTCAAAACTTTTATAATTAAATCAAGTGTTTCACTAATCAGAGAATCTTCATAAGAAACAGAATTTAAAGCCTGGCTGATTTGATATAACGTTTCAAATTGCTCTTTATTAATAAGTCTAATTGAATCTGTGTTGTATATATTCATTTTCTTTTATAATAAAAATCAAGGTACACTAAATGTAGCGGGCAAAGATCTTGATCTGTTTTTGAATTGATCGACCACCCAAATAATCCAATAATAATTATTAGTACTTAAAGGTACATTCACAAAATACGAAGTAGAATCGGATGATATGTTGCTTTTACTAAAGACCAGTTGCGAATTTGCAATATGGTTTGTATAAATTTCTATCATATAAGTAAAAGTATAACCCACTTTAAATCGCTGCCAATGAAGTAACGGAGTTGAAGTAACCGTAGTATCGTTCGCCGGAAATTGTATAGCTACACCTGTTTTTATAATCCTGGATACTTTATCGCTTCCGATATTATACTGCCTGTCCGAAGTATCTTTAACAATAATATTAAAATTTAATCCGATTGTTTGTTCAATATCGGTTACGTTCAAATCCTGAGTTGTTAATGTAGCCTCATAGTCTTTTTTAGCAGCATTAAAGCTTAAAGCTTTTTTAAGATTAAGCTTGGAATTCTCAACAAACACCGAGTCGATATTATTATCTTTATTAGATATTATTGAATTTATAATAAGTTGGTAGATTTGACCGGGCGGTGTATATTGATTTAAAACAACCGAATAAATCGATATGCTGTCTAATTTCGGAATTTGGTTTAGATTAACCACATATTTTAAATATTTTGAATTTCTCCATGCTACATCGACGGTATCGGATAAATAACCCGTTTTTTGAAAAATAAGTTTACCGTTTTCTGGCAAAATGCCGGCAAATTTAAAATTACCGTTTATATCGGTATTACTAGACATATTTGAAGGGGTCCAGTAAACAGTTACACCTGAAATTCCGGTATATGGAGTACTGAATGTAAGGGCACTGCCTTCCAATGTTGCAAGTGAATAACCCGGATTACTAGGATCAAGCGGGTTATTACGAGGTGCATTACAAGAGATAAAAAGCAACAAACCGCTTATCATTACAAAAAGCAATATTTTATTCTTAAAGCGGATATAAATACTATTCTTTAAAATCATTATTTAAACTTAATTATAAGAATTAAATTACTTGGATTTTGTTAAGATAAACACCTACGCCGGCTTTAACATTTACCGTAAAAACCTTAAAAATATAATATTTCAAATATAAATAATTTTTTATTTCATCTGCCGCTAAATAGTAAATAATAAATGTTTTTAATTTTATCCTACGGTCATTTAACCGGTATTAAATATTATCTAATATTCCAAATATGCGGTGAGCTGTTTATTAAAAACTAAAACAAAACATTAGGTTTTACAAATGATTTGAAAAAAGCTAATAGATAAAATGGAAGCAAAACTAATTTACAATTTACGACTCCGGATGAAAAATTTTTAGAGTTCATCCAGATCACCGGAAATTGTAGGTGTTGATAATATATCTACAATCTTATTTTGTTCTACCACAATTGCGCTAAGCTTATTGCCTGTATAAACTGAAGTATCAATATATACCGAATTATTGGATTTTTTATATTCCACTTCCTCCCTGCGTGTATGCCCCACCACCTGAAGTTTACCGAGATCCAATAATTCGTTTCGTGTCCATAAAATACCTTCCGGACTTTCTACATCTTTACTTATAATTTCTTTAATACTATCAAGATTTTCTTTAAAATTTTTAGGTAGTTTTAAGCTGTACGATTTGGATATGCCTGCGTGTGAGATAAAACAGTCTTTTAAATTTAAAAACAGAGGAGCGTTAATTATCAAATCAAGATGCTCGGCTATTTTTTCAAAATGGTTTTCATATGAAGCTATCGTATTTTCATAACCGTTGTACAGCCACGACGACCCCATTTGACTCAGCGGGTGATTAACAAAATAATAAAACATATAGTCATGATTGCCGGCCGTAAAAATAATTTTTTCAGATTTAATATATTCGATAATTTCATAGCTGAATTTACCTCTATCCACTAAATCTCCCACGCTGTATATCTGGATAGACGGGTACTTCTTTTTAATCTTAATGACAAGATTCTTTAAAGTATTATAGCAGCCGTGTATGTCTCCTATTATTGCAATCATATAAAAATAAGTTTGTTTAAAATTTTATCGGCGGTATTTTAGAAGGTAATATTTGATTAAAAAGCACTATAAAATCCAACCCCGGATAATTAAGTATATATATCTTTTCCCTTATATTATACGCAAAATATTATTTAATGTAAAAGATAAAATAATAATTAAATGTATTTATTATCATGGGCATATTTAAAAAGCTCGTCTCTAAACTTAGGGTGAGCAATACTTACCAATGCTTTCACCCTTTCACGAACAGATTTCCCGAACAACTGAACATATCCGTATTCCGTTACTACATAATGAACATCGCCGCGTGTAGTTACAACACCTGCACCCGGTTTTAGATACGGAACAATTCTGGAAATTTTTAAATCTTTAGTTGTAGAAGGCAGTGCAATTATCGGTTTACCTCCCTCGGAATGAGCTGCACCCCTGATAAAGTCCAATTGCCCGCCGAACCCGCTGTACAATTTGGGGCCTATTGAATCCGAACAAACCTGGCCGGTTAAATCGATTTCTATTGCAGAATTTATTGCAACCATTTTATAATTCTTAGCAATTACAAAAGGATCGTTAACATATTCCTGCCGATGGAATTCAATCATAGGGTTATTATCTATAAAATTGTAAAGCTTTTTTGTTCCTAAAACAAAACCGGCAACAATTTTTCCCGGGTGTAGAGTTTTCATCTCGTTTGTAATAACGCCTTTTTCAACAAGATCTATTGTTCCGTCGGAAAACATTTCCGAATGAATACCCAGAGCTTTTCTGTCCGAAAGATAATTTAATACAAAATCCGGTATAGCTCCTATACCCATCTGAAGTGTTGAACCGTCTTCAATTAAGTCTGCAATATTTGCAGCGATTTTTTTATTTATCTCAGTTATCTCCGGTGCTGCTTCTCTATCGCCCTGGGGTAACTCGGCAATTTCTTCATCAACTTCAACAATAAAATTTATTTTACTTATGTGAATAAAACTGTCGCCGAGGGTTCGTGGCATGTTTTTATTTACCTGTGCAATAACAACTTTGGCCTTTTCTGCACCGGTTTTTGTTAAGCCTACTTCAACACCGAAGCTGCAAAATCCGTGTTCATCTGGCGGCGAAACATGAATTAACGCAGCATCAAGCTCTATAAATCCTTTAGCAAAAAGTAAAGGTGTTTCATATAAAAAAATCGGAGTAAAGTCGGCCCGGCCTTCTCTTACGGCAGCCCGGCTGTTGGCACCTATAAAAAATGCATTGTGTCTAAAATGATCCTGTAATCCGGGATTAAGATATGAAACGTTGCCGACAGCAAGTGCATGCATTAATTGAATATCTTTTAATTCATCTTTTCTTCGTACAAGAGCATCTATCAAAACACTTGGAAAAGCGCAATTGGAATGACAGAGAATTTTGTCTCCGGATTTAATCACCTTTAAAGCTTCGTCAGCTGTAACAATTTTTTGATTATATGCTTTTAATATATTGAACGGTATAGAATTCATCGGCTTTATTTCTTCTGTGGAAACCATAATACATCCACTTATTTTTCAAGCTCTTTTGGAGCACTTGTTATTTTTATTTAGGCTTGTTTTGTAAGCCGTTTAAATTAGTTTATCGAAAAAACTCTTAGCTTTCTATATTCCAGGTTAAAAATATTTGCAATTGCCTCGTTGGAACAATTCCCGCCGTATGTACAAACACCTTTGCTTAATCCTTCGTCACCAAGCAGTGCATTTGCCAAGCCGTTATCGGCAATGTTTTGAATATAACCGATGGACGCATTGTTTAAACCGTAACTTGCAGTTTTTGCAACAAGTGCAGGCATATTGGGTACGCAGTAATGAATAACATTGTGCATACTGTAAACCGGATCGGAAAGAGTTGTTACACGGCTGGTTTCTATGCAGCCTCCCTGATCGATTGAAACATCAATAATTACCGCACCTTTTTTCATTTTCATTACCATTTCTTCAGTAACGAGATGAGGTGTTTTTTCTCCTTTAATTAAAACAGCACCAATTAATACATCGGCAAATTTAACTCCGCGGGAAATTGTGTAAGGATTTGCCATAACCGTGGTAATTTTTTGTCGAAATGCCGAATCAATTTTTCTTAGCCTGCTTAAATCGTTATCTATAACAATTACCTGGGCTCCTCTACCAAGTGCAGCCCTGGCAGCAGTAACACCAACAACGCCCGCGCCTAAAATTACAACAGCGGCAGGAGCAACGCCTGTTATTCCTCCCAGTAATATTCCGCGTCCGCCTTTTGTATAGCTTTCCAGATAACGCTCTGCAATTTGTATTGAAAGCTGTCCTGCAATTTCACTCATAGAATGCAGCACAGGTAAACCGCTTTCATTTTCAATAAGCTCATAGCCAATTGCCGTAACATTTTTTTCCAACAATTTTTCTATAGTTACTTTATTACCAACTGCAAGATGCAGGAATGAAAAAAGTATCTGGTTTTCTTGAAGAAGTTCAGTTTCTTCGTCCGACAGAGGAGTAACTTTGGCAATTAGTTCGGATCTGCGATATACTTCTTCAGCACTGTAAACGATTGTTGCCCCGGTTTGAGCATATTCTTCATCACTAAGATTACTGCCTTCGCCGGCTCCGCTTTGTATGTAAATAGTATGACCTGCACGTATTAATGAATCAACACCTGCCGGAGCTATAGCAACCCGTTTTTCTTCAAAAATGTTTTCTTTTGGTATTCCTATTCGCATTTAGTTAATTCTGTTTTTTATTAATTTAAAACTACCTATAATGGCTTAATTTTCCAATAAATATACGTATTATAAACTATTTATTCATTTTTAACAGCTAAATAAGTTAGCTTAAATATTTTGACCACTTAAAAAAATTAATATACAGGAGTAACAGGCCTTTTACCGGACAAAACCGAGATAACATTTTTTGCAGCCAGCAATGACATTTTATTTCTGGCTTCCTCAGTTCCGCTGCCGATGTGAGGCAGCATTACAACATTACTTAGCTTAAAAAACTCCGGATTTATATTTGGCTCGCCCTCAAAAACATCAAAACCGGCACATTTTATTTTTCTTTTTTTCAGCATACTAATTACTTCCTTTTCGTCAATAACTTCACCTCTAGAAGTATTAATAATTATTGCCGTGTTTTTAATTAAGCCTAGTTTCTCTTTATTTAATAAATGAAAAGTTTTTTTATTTAGCGGTAAATGAATTGATATAAAATCTGATTTTTTTAAAAGTGAATTTAAGCTTACCTTTTTTGCGCCTGAGTTTTTTTCAAGAAATTCATTCTTGTTATTTGAGAAATATATTATTTTAGTTCCGAAAGCTTTTGCACGCAAAGCAGTTGCCGTGCCGATTCTGCCTGCACCTAAAATTCCGAATATTTTATCTTTTAGTTCAACACCTAATAATAATTTCGGTTTCCAGCCTTTAAATTTTTTGGCCGCAATAAAATTCTCCGCTTCTATTATTCTCCTTGCACAGGCAAGTGTTAAGGCAATTGCCAGATCGGCAGTTGAATCGGTTAAAACATCCGGCGTATTTGTAACATAAATATTTTTCTTCTTTGCATAATTAATATCTATGTTATTAAACCCTACTGCATAGTTAGCAATGATTCTGCAGTTTAGCATTTTATCTATAACAGCAGCATCGAATTTGTCGGTTAGCAAAGGGATTACGGCGTCCGCAGTTTTTATGTTTTTTATCAATTCCCTTTTAGGAATAGGCCGGTCGTTTGTATATACTTTTACATTATAATTTTTTTTCTTTAAAAGATTTATCCCTGCTTCAGGTATTTGTCTTGTAATAAATACGGTAGGTTTATTTTTAGAATTTTCCATGAAATTAAAAAATACTTTTTCAAAAGTTTCAACCGAACAGCATCCTTACAATAAATACGGCACCTAATATTCCCGCAACGTCGGCTATTAAACCGGCGGCAAGAGAATGACGTATATTTCTTATATTAACCGCTCCAAAATAAACCGCCAGAACATAAAAGGTAGTCTCGGAACTTCCATAAAAAGTGGATGTAAGAATTCCTATAAATGAGTCGGGACCATGCACCGAAATTATTTCCGCCATTACGCCGAGCGATCCGCTGCCCGATAAAGGACGCATTAAAGCCATCGGCATAGCTTCGGCAGGCATACCGATTAAATTTGTTATAGGATGAAGTATATATATTAACCACTGCATTGCACCGCCGGCTCTGAAGATTCCAATTGCTACCAGCATGGCGACAAGGTAAGGAATTATTCTTACTGCTATATTGAAGCCTTCCTTGGCACCTTCAACAAACGCCTCATACACTTTTACTTTTTTAATTACGCCGAATCCTATAAAGACAACAATTAAAAGAGGGATAGCAATTGTCGAAAATACCTGGATAATATTTTTAAATAAATCCGGACTTAAAAAACTAAAAGCAGAGCCTATAATCTTCCCAAGACCGGAATAAACAACTATAGTAATTAGAGCAATCAAACCAAAAAAGATTAAAAATCCTTTTAAATTGCTTTTAAGCCAATTAGAAAATTGACCGCTTTTGATCGGAAATTTTTCAAGTGTTTTTGCAGCGGTAATACCTGCAACAGTTGCACAAAATGAACCGAATAAAGATGTCCCGATTATTATTGCAGGTTCAGTACTTCCTGCGGCAGCTCTTACTGCTATTGCCGTAGCCGGTATCAATGTCATCCCGGCAGTATTAATTGCCAGGAAAGTACACATTGCATTTGTAGCCACACCCTTTTTAGGATTCAGCTGATCCAGCTCTTCCATGGCTTTTAACCCAAAGGGAGTTGCAGCATTACCAAGTCCAAGCATATTTGCAGACATATTCATAATCATTGATCCCATTGCAGGATGATCGGAAGGGACATCCGGGAATAATTTTTTGGTTACCGGTTTAAGTACTTTAGCAATTATTGCAATTAATCCCGCCTCTTCGGCAACTTTCATTACTCCCAGCCAGAGAGCCATAATGCCTATTAAACCTAATGATATGGTAACTGCCGTGCTTGCATAGTCCAATGCCGAATTTGTAACATCTTTTAATTTTAAAAATGAAACTTCTTCCAGAACAATATGTGCTGCTATCTTTGTAGGCGATATTATACTGTCTACTGCTACCTTACCGGTAATATCATCTTTTTTTCCTGACGAAGAAGCTACCTCCTGCCATATTTTAGGAACGGTTTTGTCTATTGTAAAATAAATTGTGCTTTTTGCAGGATCTTTATGAAAGGTTACTTTTGCCGGTAAGTTTAAATCTGATTTTATTTTTTCTTTATAAAATTTATTAAAAACAGAATTATTAACTTCTAACGTTGATTGATAAGTCATCTGTTTATTTTTTTGAAACGGACTTCCTAATTCAATTACTACAGGCAGAGGATCGTTATTTCTAAATTTGTTTTGACTTTGGTCGATTATATCGGTTGATAAGGCAGCTCCTATCCCCAGGAACAATAGTGCAAGCCAGACATAATTCAGCATTAAGCAGCTCCGTTTTTATATGCAAAAGTAAAATCATTTTTCAAAAATAGGAAGTTTATAATCCGTCCTGATATAATGTTTACTAACTTTTGATCATAAAAATATCTTAATACAATAATTAAATAATTTCGGTTATAATTATTATTAAATAATAACATCAAATAGAAAGGATTTATATAAAACTTTTTCTTCCCATTTATAGAAATAATTTCCAAATTACTACACTTATTTTTAACATGAATATTGTCGATAAGAAAATTCGATCTATTTGCCGCGGCTCTCATCAGGTAATTTGGAATTATATAATAGCCGATACCTTCAAAATAGCCTGCCGGAAAAATTGAGGCATAGAATAGCGAAATAAAAAATTTCAAACTATCCGCCTGTTTCTTCAACTGCTTGAATTTCTTCCGTATCAATTAATACAGCTTTAGCAAGAATTGAATAATCAATTTTTCCCTCAGCGGATTTTTGATACTTGCTAATATAATTCTTCCTAAGTTCCTCTATTACTTTTGCTTCTTCCACTTTCTTAACTATTCCCTTTACAGAAATTGAAAACAAATTGTACGACGGATCAAAGTCTACATCTTTTGACTTACCAATATTTCCGTATCTTAAAATTGTAAAAGTTACATCAGCATCAAATTGAATGCTGTTATAAAACTCATCTTCCTCACTGAAAAAAATGTAGATGTTTTTGTCTAAATAAAGAAATGTAGTGGCTATTTGAGCAATTTTTTCATTTTCTAATCCTAAGGCAAACACTCCGGCAGGATTGTTCTTTAATTCATTTTCTATTAAATCAAGATCTCTAACATGTAGAACAAATTTGCGCATAAAATACTCAAAATATAATAATTACTAAATCAACATACGATAAATCGCGATAATATACTTTAATAATTTAACTTCAACACAGACTAAATTATTTGCGGTTTACTCGGGCAACGATCAACAAATTTTTGATTATCACCTACTAAAAGATAATGGGACTCCGTAAATATTGCAATGACTTTTATAAAAACTTTTTTAAAGTTTAATGCATAAATTATTACGCATCGAATAATTGCAATATGTGCAATGTTTTAGATTTTTTATATATTGTCCGTCCCTTATTGCATTTACCATAGTTCCAATTTCTCTTTTCATCATTTCGAATTCTTTTATATCAACTTTAACTATTTGAGGACTTTGCGGATGTTTAATAAATATCAATTTAAGTTCATAAAATTTAATTTTATCAAACAACCTGCTTACTACATATGAATAAAACCTCAATTGATTAAAATAACTGATAGATTTTTCTTCAAGTTCTTTCTTGGTAACCGAATCTGTTTTGTAATCAACAATTATTGCTTTATTTCCATCAATAATTAATTTATCAATTATTCCGTAAAGGAAGTAATCACTCTCTTTTGTATAAATTTCGTACTCATTATAATATGTGCGAAATTTTTTTAATTCGGAAAATTCTCTTGAGTCATAAAAGTTTTTCAAATCCGCAATTATATCATTTTTAAAATCAGTTATTTGCTTTTCGTTTATACTAAAAATACTTATTTCTTGTTTTATCAAGCCGTCAATAAAATCATAAAATTGATCTTGACTTACTTCCTTTTGTAGAACAGCATGGATTATTCTTCCTTTCACATCAGCTAATTCTGCAATATTTTTATAATCGGGAATTTCATTTAATCCGAAAAGCTCTGCATCTTCTCTATCGTTAAACTCATACTTTTTCTTGGATTTTGAATTTAAAGTCCATTTTTTGTAATCCCGGAATAAAGGGGCGAATCCGAGGTCGTAAGTTAAATGATATTTTAAAGGGCATTGTTTATAAACCGAAATTTTAGTCGCAGATATTATTTCGCCCTTTGGGAAATCTTTAATCCCCTCGATCTTAAACTTTTTATTAATGTATGTTTCATTTTCATCTATCTGATGTACAGGTAATGTTTCAACGTCATTTAATATTTTTATTTCAGTACTGAATTCCTTATCAATTGTGTTAAATTGGTTATTTTCAAAAAGCAAGAATTTTTGAAGTGATTTTATAGAAATAGACTCGGAGTTTAAATCGATACTCAAACCGTCTTGCAGAAACGATAAAAAAGAATTTGCATTACATTTCTTATTGTTATCTACGGCAGCGGAAATAAAAAGATAATCCTTTGCGCGAGTTATTCCGACATAAAAAAGTCTTTTAAATTCCGCTAAGTTTTTCTTTTCCGTAATTAAATTACTTATACCTATTATCGGGGCTGCATTATATTCCGAAGAATAATCAGCATTAAGAGGAACTTTTGTTAAAAGTCCGAACTTTTTATTTACCGTTACTGATTTAGCTTTAATAGATTCTTTTTTTAAAGATTCGTTGCAGCCGTATAGAAATACTGCATCGTATTCCAGCCCTTTCGATTGATGATATGTCATAATTTTAACTGAATTGGATTCTTCGGCAACGGCAGCTTGAGCTTCATCTTCAAATTGTTCAATCGAATCTCTTAGGAAGACAATATAGTCATAAAGTGTTTTAAAGCTTTGTGAGAAAAAATTGATAGATAGCTTTACAAGCTTTTCAATATTTGCTATTTCCTGTTTACCGTTCGGTTTTGCAGATAGAACAGCTAATAGGTTCGATTCATTTAATATTTTTCTTAATAATGCCGTTACATTATAACTTATAGCAACGGATAAATTTTCTTTTAATAATTCAACAACATAATTAAACTCATTATTATCCAGGACAAACTGCTGCAGTTTTTCCCAGTAAGTTCTGCCCTGCATTAACGATATTTCAAAGATCAGGGAATCGGAGATTGAAAAAAAAGGTGACCGCAAAATCCCGACGAGTGCTGTATCATTCTGTTTATCGGCTAAAAAAGAAAAATAATTATAAATATCATATACGGTCTGCTTTTGATAAAATCCTTTACCGCCGATTATAACAAAAGGGATATTATATTTTACAAAAGCTTTTTCAAGATCACTGAAATACTTTCTTTTTCTGCACAGTACTGCAACATCATTCCAGGTTAATTCTGTTTGATTATCTTTATCGTGAATTAATTTTGATATTCTTCCGGCCACAATTTCTGCTTCGGCGTTAATTAACGGAATACCGGAAGTGGAAATTTCCGTTTCATTTTTTTCCGTTAACAGTATTTCTATTTGACCGGGTTTATTATCCGATCGGGCGCAAACCAAATCCGAATGTTCAACCTCGTTAAATAACAAATCCGGATCGGCAAATAATTTCTTAAACAATAAATTTGTAAAAAGACAAATTGCCGGAGCCATTCTAAAACTGTCGGGTAGGGTTAAGAGATATTTGGATCCGGAAGCAGATTTGATATCGTTTTTCGTAATATCAAATACTTCAAGCTCGGCATCGCGAAACATATATATGCTTTGCTTTTCATCTCCTACAATAAAAAGGTTTCCCGCTTTAAGCATTTCCAAAATCGGCAGAAATATATTGTATTGAATTTCATTTGTGTCCTGATACTCATCAATCATTATATATTTATATTTTGCGGATAAATCTTTCCTAATATTCTCCGATTCTAAAATATTTTTTGTATGAAGAAGAATATCTTCATAATCAAGACAGCCGTTTTCTTTTTTCTTTTTATCGTATAAATCCAAAGCCTTATTGAAGAAATAAATTAAAGTTTTTCCAAACTGTGCTAAT
>CAZHBJ010000034.1:10998-23941 GCA_964530445.1 uncultured Ignavibacteriaceae bacterium | reverse complement strand
TTCTTATTCACTATATTGTCATCATACCCAAAAACGTATCTTAACCCGAAGAACCACCATGGAAGATCCTTCAAAAAAGGAATACCGTTTCTTTGCTTTGTAGTTTGATTAAAGAACAAACCACCTATTACGGTTTCCTCTCCGTTTAATAATACAACCTTCGTATTAGCGGCAGTTTTATTTATAATAATATTAGAAGCTCCGGGAACAAACGAACTTCTTTCAACATGAATATTTAATAAAATATAATTAACACCTTTTTGCTCCAATATGTATGGAGTAACAACAACTATCGAACCTATTGAATAAAACTTTTGAATAATATTTCCTGAAAAGTCTTTTTGATTTATAGCAATATCCTGACCATCTTGAAGCTTTGCTTCGGTCCCATCAAGCACGGTGACATTAGGACTTGTAATTATTTCACCTGCATTGTGATTCTCAAAAAATTTAAATATAGCAGATGCGGTACCTGTAAATTTGCCGGCTGTAAACTCTGAATTTGCGCTGACGGCGCCAGTCGGCTGTGTTTTAGGATTGGTCATTGCATTTACGGATGTAGTATTAGAATCGGGAGAAAAGCTAAATGAATTTATACCGATATTAAGACCGGATTTTGAGAACAAAGTCTGCCAGTTCATTCCCATCTGCCTTTCCTTTGCAACATCGGCTTCAAAAAACACTGCAGAAATTTTTACTTCTCTCTCTGTAATCGGAACATAAGTAGCTGAGGCTTTGCGTCCTTCGTTATCAGATGGTCTCTTTATAACAATAACATCCGGCTGCTCTTGATACATTAAACCTTCCATTTTAGTAAGAACAACCATTGCCTTAAAATAATTCATATTGGTAATATTCAAGCCTATAGCAGAATCTATCTTAACAGTCGAAACTATTCTTTTTCCCGATATTTTTTCACTTACATTGCTAAGCATAGTAACAGCTTGATTAAAAGAAATATTGGATGAAAGAGAAATAAGTTCATCAGGATTTTGGTTCCTGAGAGTTTTTTCCAAATACTCTTGAGAGAATATTTGAGCCGACAAAATCATTGCAATTATTGCTGTAAAAATTATTTTTTTCATTTTGCATACTCTCTATTGTTTTTCTTTTTCGAGTCATCATTTTGTAAGGAGAGATCAACTTTATCTATAATACCTCCCTTATTTAATATAAAGCTTACTGTATTATGAGCATAGTCTATTTTTGTAAGATATCCTAAATAAACCTGCTGACCTTCCCATAACAAGTATGTATTTCCTTTACTGTCCGAAAGAAATGCACCTTCTGGAATAAGCGCGAGTAATTTTGCGCCCTGAACATCTAATAAATTGTCAACGTTAGGCGGAATTTGATTTCTTATTAAGGGGAAGAAATCATCATAAATATTCGATGTATTAAGATTATTTTCCACAAATGTTGGAGGTGCAAATCTGTTGTTGTCGGAATAATATACATCAACCACCATCGAAAAAGTTACCAGAAAATTAGGCACACCGTCTTTCGAAGTTGTAATGTTATTAGTCATTGCCATCGATTTAATCTTTTTCAATTCTTTACTTTGTTCTATAGAATAAATCAATTTATAAACCTCATTAAAATCCCCATTGCCGGTCAATTTATATTCGTAGTAATAAAAATTCCGGTCTTTTTTCTGTTGATCAAAATCAACATTCACTTGAGTATTTTGTGAAAAGCCGGAAGTTACTTTATCTACGAAAGTAAAAAACTTGATGGAAGATAAGTTCTGAGGTATATTGAACTTTCTTGAAGCCAGGACAGAATCCATAACAGCTGCTTTTTTCTGAAGCTGATTTAACTCCATAGTTAACTGTCCGGTGTTATAATGGTTTGCTTTTAGTTTTGCAAGTTTTTTATTGTAATCTTTTATTTTGCCGCCCTGAATTACAAAAATAAAAATTCCGCCGGCTAAAAGAATTACAATTAACAAACCAACTAGAGCTAGTGTGTTTTTAACTTTTCTATTCATGCTGGTTTTTCTGATAACTGTTTTTATTAAATGTTAAATTAAACTTATAGGCATTTTTTTCTCTAAGCGCTTCGAAAGTAACACTTTTTAATTCTGCCGATTTTAAATAATATGCAAAATCAGTTAGAGAGCTTTTATTTTCCGAATAACCCCGGAGAATAACATTGTTGGCATCCTGACTTAAATTAGTAAGCCACATATCTTTCTTAGATCCGAAGTAGTTGGAAATTTTACTAAAGACATTTGACCATACACCCGTACCAGTGGATGCGGAATCCAATATTGTTTGGGTTTGAGCAAAGTTAGCTATGTTGCTTTTAATATTAGAGATCTTACTTACAATTGCTTGATTTCTATGAAGCAGCTGAGTTTGCTCGGTTATTTGTTCATTTAATTTGTTAATTTTAATTTGATTTACCAATAAATGCTGCGTGATAAAAAAAGCAGCAACGAATAATACCGGCAGCATTGCAAATCCGTGCCAGGCAAATTGAAATACTTTCTGATCTTCTTTAACATATTTGGGTAGAAGATTTATACCTTTATGAACTTCTTCCAAGTCATCAATGTAATCAATAGCAGTGGATATCGGTATACTATAAGCAGAAAATTTTTCTTTTGTTTCATCATCAACTAAGGACAGATCCAACTCATCAAATTCCAGCCTGGAAACATTAGCCTCAGGAAAAGTTCCGTAGAATGAAAGAATTAAATTTTCGGAATCATCTTCGCCGCATACAATGATATTATCCAGCGAACTAATCCCACCGTTTTCCATTTCGAGAAGAATCTTAGAAAAATACACATCATATGTATGAAGATTAACGGTTCCAACATCAAGCGTGGCGCCGATATGGCGTAATTTTCTGCCCTGCAAAAAAATCAGTTTGCTGTATTCTTTGCCGATATAAACAACCAAGGAGTTATCATCCGGGAAAAACTTTTTCCGCTTGGCAACATAATATGCCAAAGATATATCCGCACTTTTTACGGAAGGTATCTTATAATATCTTTTTCCGTTATATGCAGCTACGGAATTAATTAATTTAATACAGCTTACTTCCCCGCTCAAGAAAACGGATAGTATGGACTTATCGGCTAACTCGGTATATCCTAAGTTTTCCTTATCTATACTAACGTTTTTCGATTCCTGGATATCGGATACAATTTCTTGAGTTAATTTTGCCGACTTACCGCTTCCTTCGAACACATGATAATAAATAGCCGGCTCGGTAAGTGCAGGAAGAAAATCGCATTTTTTAAGATTATACCCGCTAAGAGTGGCACTCATCAAGCTGACGCTTGAACGGCTGAGATCTTTGTCTTTCGGGCCCCTAGTGCCGCCCAAAGATTCTTCAAATGATAATTCCTGACCGTCAATTTCCAAGGCGGTTAAAGAATCATCAACATCCATAGTCGGTTGAACAACCTCAAAACTAGCTGCTTTAAGTATCTTAACTTTATCTTTGTCCTTTGAGACTACAGCTATTTTGGTATCGTTACCTTCGCAATAAGTACATATTATTGTTTTCATTTATATTGCCGATAAATTTTGCTGAATTCTTGTTTTATTGTTTGCATATGCTATTGCATTGTCCAATGAAATTTGCCTGTTCAAATATAACCTTTTCAGGTCTTGCTCCATAGTTATCATTCCCTGCGAAGCTCCTTGATTTATCATCATATAAATTTCACTCGTATTATTATTTTTAATAGCAGCTCTCACACTGGGAGTAACAATAAGTACCTCTTTGGCTAAAACCCGTTTTCCATCTAAGCTTGGAACCAATTTCTGGGAGATAATCGCAATTAATACATCAGCAAGTCTATTCCTAACACGCTCCTGCTCATTAGGATGCATTTCTGCAACAATTCTATCAATAGATTCAACCGCAGAAGAAGTATGAAGAGTTGAAAATACTTTATGACCGGTATCGGTTACTTCAAGTGCAGCCAATATAGTATCAGGATCTCTCATTTCACCTATTACTATTATATCGGGGTCTTGTCTTAACGACTGAATAACTCCATCTTTAAATGAAATGACATCCCGGCCAACTTCTCTATGCTTTATAAGTGATACATTTGAATTATGGACATATTCAATAGGAGATGCAATAATTACAACATGTGCCGGATCAATTTTATTATGTGCATCAATAACCGCATCCAAAGTAGTTGATTTACCGGAACCGGTAATTCCTGTTACTAATGTTAAACCGAATTTTATATAAGAATGGCTTAAGGTTTTAAGTACATTAGGATGAAAACCCAAGCTTTCCAGCGTTCTTAAATTTGAATTAACCGCCCTCATGTTAAGAGTAAGAGTATCAAGATCAAAATATGCATCTGCTCTAAACCTAACATTGACTTTTTTCCTTTCATAAAAGAAGGAATAACTAAAGTCCAAATTTTTAGTAACGGATAAAAATTTCCTTTGGTTAGTATTAAGCATTGTAATGATTAATAATGCAGATTCATCTTCAGTGAATGTTGGGAAATCTTTAACTCTTTCTTTCTTGCCGAAAATCCTCATCCAAATATAGCCGTTATTTCCATGCCCTCCAATTTCAATATCAGAAGCATCTTTCTCAACCATATTTGTTAAAAGTCTATTAACGAAATTTCTTAAAACAGCCCTGTCTTCATTACTGAGGTTTTCAATATTTTCAAACAGATAGGTAACTCTATCTGGCCCGAAAAAATGCGTTGGAATACCCGCTACAAAATCACTTAAAATTGTTTTAACTTCCGGAAATAGCACTTGAATTCTTTCTTTAAGTTATTAAATCTAAATTATTATCTAAACATGAGAAAGACAAGCAGATTGTAAAAAAAATTTACTCTGCATTTCCATTCTCAAATAAAAAATTTTATTAATATTTAATAGATAAAACTTTATTCTTCCGTTGTCGAAGCTAGTACTTCTTCTATAGAACTTAAACCAAGTTTAACCTTTTCAATACCGGCTTCTCTTAAATTTAAAGTACCGTCCTTCCTTGCCTGTATCCTTATGGATTCTTCATCAACTTCAACACCGGAACGAACTATAATTTGTCTGATTTCTTTTGAAAAATATAATGCTTCGTGTATTGCTATTCTTCCCTTGTACCCTGTCCCGCTACATTTTTCGCATCCGTTGGCTTTATAAATCGTATGTTTTTTCAATTCATCTACATCTATTTTAGCGGCTTTCAATAAGTCTTCATCATATTCGACTACCTTTTTCTTACAGTCGGGGCATAATCTTCTAATTAATCTTTGAGCAACAATTATGTTAATAGCATATGCTATGAGGAACGGCTCAATACCCATTTTGTATAACCGTGCAACCGCACTTGGTGCATCGTTTGTATGCAAGGTAGAAAAAGTTAAGTGACCGGTATTTGCCAGTTTAATAGCTATATCGGCTGTTTCCTTATCTCTCATCTCACCAACCAAAACAATATCCGGATCGTGCCGTAATATTGAACGTATAGCTTGCTCAAAATTCATACGGTACCCGATCTTTAACTGACGCGCTCCTTCAATTACATATTCAACAGGATCTTCAACGGTTAAAACATTTACCGTCGAATCAATTACCTGATATAATGCAGCAACAAGAGTAGTACTTTTACCGCTTCCGGTAGGGCCTGTTAGTATTACCATACCCTGCGGCTGGTTTATTGCTTTTTGAAAAGAGCTCTTTGCATATCCAGTTAATCCTAACTTATCCAAATCCTTAATAACTTTTCTGTCATCAAGAATTCTTATTACCACACTTTCAAATTTATTTTTTAATTCGGTACCGACCATAGGAAGTACGGATACACGAAATCTAATTATATGATTATCAATTTCTCTTTGAATAAAACCATCCTGTGCTCTTTCCCTTTCAAACCTGTCCATGCCTTTGGAACGATCTTTAACAACTGCAATTACAGCTTCAGGCAATGTATTCTCTTGAACATGCCAGAGCTGCAAATTACCGTCTATTCGCATAACTATTTCGGTTTTATTACCGGACTTTGGTACAAAATGAATATCGCTGACACCTTTTCTAACACCTTCAATTAGAGCAGCTTCAACTAAGTTAATAAGAGCACTTCTATTTATTTCCGCATCAAGAGCCTGTTCGTCAAGGGCGTTTTCATCCTTTTCTATTTCAATTTCGTTTTCAGCTTCTTCCATCATTTTTAGGTAAACATTTTCCGGTGGAAGAATGGTTTGAATTAACCTTTCATAATCCTTTTTACGGATAAACATTACTTCATATTTTTTTGCATTTAATCCGAAAGCAATTTTAGGAATGTTTCGTTCCGTCGGATCGATAGCAGCTAAAATAAGTTTGTCTTTTATCCTCTCATCGTACATGTAAGGAATTACTTTGTGTTCCAGGATTTGAGATTTAACTTGCTCTCCGGCGCTGTTAATCATTTGCTTGACTGAATCAAGCCTCTCATGAGGAATTTCATCTTGAGGAAGTTCCAATTCTCGAAAGGCATAAAGGACGGCAACTTCTCTAAAAATCAAATCGTGGTCGTATTTAAAATCCTGAACCAAAATTTGAGCAAGGTTTCTCTTTATCTTACTCTTGTCATTCGCTTTAGCATTTAGGGCACGTTCCAGCATAACGGAATCAATAATACCTTTCTTAAAAAGAAGGTATCCAATCTTATCCGTCATTTCCAAATTCGTCTCTATCATGCTATTGTTCTTTCCACTGTAGTATTACAAGCCGCAGGCTGCTGCGGGTGTATTGTAGCTGTTTCTGCCGATACAAGTGTAAGTAAAATCATTACAACCATAATTATCATGGCAATAAAAACCTGCACAATCTCAATAAAGTTTTTTAGTTTATAAACCGTTTCAGCTTCATAATAATTTGCAAGCTGAAGAGAAGTATTTTTTATTGTCCCTGTTTCTTCGCCTGAATGCAGCCTCGAAAGAGCGGTTTCCGTAAAAACACCGCTGTATTCAAAAGCATCCGTTATTCCGGTTCCTTTTTTAACCATTAAAGGAATTGCTACATTTTTAATTCTATCTTCAAAATACTGGTTGCCTGTGGCTTCTGCTGCAATCCTTACCGGCTCTATGCTCTCTGCAGATCCGCTGTAAAGAGTATAAAATACTCTGCAGTATACTTCAATCAGCGTTTTATGAATTAAGGAACCTATAACAGGTATCTTCAATAAATATTTATCAAATAAATAAGCGCCTTTTTTTGTTTTTATGTATCTCCAGAATATTATTGGAGGTACAATTATAAGTATAGTAAGAACAGTACTATTAGCTACCAAAAAATCACTCATTTTTAATGTGAATGCCGTCATCGGGGGAAGAGGAATTTTAAAACGGACAAATAATTTGGCAGTTTCCGGAAATATATAGGCAACATAAAATAAACATGCTAAAATAAGTACAAAAACAGTAACCATCGGAGTAATTAATGCACTCCTCAAACTCTTTTTAAATTCCTGCCGTCTTTCCAGGAACTTTGCTGTTGCTTTATAAATCTCCGTCATATTACCACTTTTAGAAGCAAGCCCAAGCATATAGGCCGTAAATTTGCCGAAGACAGACTGGTATTTTAAAAATGTTGTCTCACTGTCGGCACCTTTTTTTAAATCATTATTAATTTCTTTTAGTGTTTCTTTAAGCGTTTTATTTTGAGTATCGTTGATTAATAAAGTTAGAATTTCGCTGTATGCTAATTTTTGTTCTAGTAGTTCGGCGCTGATTTTTACAAAAGTTACTATATCCGCTGTAG
The DNA here is from genome assembly GCA_964530445.1 of uncultured Ignavibacteriaceae bacterium. Taxonomy (GTDB): domain Bacteria; phylum Bacteroidota; class Ignavibacteria; order Ignavibacteriales; family Ignavibacteriaceae; genus FEN-1297. The sequence continues at coordinate 16,199 of CAZHBJ010000034.1, read as the reverse complement.
GCGGTCTCATTTGAAAATCAAATAGCTTTTTGTATACAGAAACTACTTCATAACCAAGTCTGGATAATGCTTCTTCAACTTCTTTTTTAGTATAAGCTTTTTGCTCACCTGTAATCGGCTTTTCTTTACCTCTCCTTACCTTATAAAGAAACGTTACCTTTTTTTCAATATTTTTTATTTTAAGCTGATTCTTATCAGCTAACCGGCGAATTTTTTTCTTTCCTTCAAGCGCAGACTCTGCAGATAATGAACCGGTTATTGCCTGACCGCTTATATTTAATGCGGTAAATTTAAATTCAGTCATAGTTCTTTGCGTTTTTTAAAATCTTGAACAAAAATTAAATTAGATAAATTTAAGTTTTTTATTATTTCATTAACAGTTTTCGTTGTATCAACATGAGGTTTTAGAATATTAACAAATAAAAAATACATCCTTCACATCACAAAAAAAAGAACGGGCTAGTTTTTAACTAGCCCTTATTAACAAAGCTATTAGTTAACTACATAAAGACTGTCGTTCAACGGAGGAACACGAACGAGAATTTTCATCTCTACCGGTTGTGAACCATCATTTCCTATTTGTGTACCTTTTCCGTCAAACTCAATTTGTGTTTTTGAACCGGCACTAGTAATTGTATAGGAACCGTTTGCATTTGTTTCAAGCTGCTTTGCATTACCGTCCATTGTGAAATTAGCAAACGACTGTCCGCCGCCGCCCATTGCGGTAGGTTTAATATAATACTGGTGTGCTATTGCTGCTAAATTATTCAAGTCTGAAGTAATTCCATCTCTATTAGCTGAAACAGAATTGGCGTTGAATAAGTTTATTCCGACTACAATAGCTATACCAACTATTATAACGCCGAGAACGATTAAAAGAAGCTGTTGTTGACCCATTTTTTCTCCTTAGGTTTTGTTATTAAATTATGCTACACCAAATTATGGTATAACAGTTTTAGTTTATTACTAAAGTTATTACAGAATCCGGATAAACTGTTGTTTGTACTTTTACGGAATCTGTTTTGCTAACTAATTCGTTTCCAGTTCCGATTATTACAACATGATCCGTATAGACCGAAGCCCTAAAATTACCATTTGCAACAGTTGTCAATAGTGGGGGTATTTTCCATCCTGAAAACGAATATCCACCTCCACCCATCTGAAGAGGTTTTTTATAATATTTAACTGCTTCTATAGCCAAATCTGCATTTTCAGTTGTAATTTGATCACGCGTATTGTTGATAGCATTCTGCCTGAATAAGTTAGTGCCCGCGACTATTGCTATGCCAATAACTATTGCCCCCAAAACTATTAGCAGTAATTCTCGTTGTCCCATTATTTATTTTTTTATTTTTTGAATAAAAATTATGCCGATTATTAAAATCATTTATCTGCTTATTTTATAAGAAATTAAATGGACACACTTAAGAACTTAGTAGAAATTACCGGAATTTTTTACCACTTGGGTAAATTTTACCGGAACCTTTAAATTCCTTATATTATCAACATTTTTTCAAAGAAACTCACTTTTTTCACTTGTGAGCATTACTTATGTAAATATCGTGCCAGACAACTAATTTATTATTCAAATAAAATTTTTCGGTTTAACCATGTAGTTTTTACCTAACAGGTTAAAACTACCTGTTAAAAAGGCGTATTAGTTTTGTTAATATATTTAAAGCTTTGCTAAATAAGGGTTTTTTTTACTAATTTGGCATTTTGAGAAAAAATGCGATGATATGAATTTATATAAAGTAATATTTGAGAGAATTAAAAGACTGAATTATAAATTTTATTCTCTTCTTATTTACTAGGGATTGGTTTAACTAATAAGAATTAGTTAGCTGTTCTTTACATGACAATTTTAAAGTGTTAACTCATTTACAAATTTTAAATTCAAGTTTCTAAAATATTTTAGGGGGTAGTTCTATTTAACTTGATGTTTTTAATTACGGAATTTTGAAATATTAATAATAGTTTAGAAACAAGTTGTTGTGTATTATACCAGGCTTGAAAATTTAGTTAACTTAATTTTCTGAGTAACATATAAATAAGATGTTTTTTATCTAATTAGTCTCAATTATCACCTCCTATTCAAATATAAATCGTAAGATTATTATATTGTTAAAAAACTCTAATCAAAGCATATTAAAATTTATCTAAGACAGTTCCTGTTTCATTTTTGTCATCAGTGACTTCTAATCTCAAAATGAGAGCCAATAACAAAACACCTTAAAATTAGGTAAAAATAAACATTTTAATTTAAATCGAGGTAAAACATTTATTAAGTAGGTAAAATTTACTTATGTGGTTTTCAGAAAAAAATATGATTTAATAAAAAAATATAATGAAAATTATGATGCTTATTTATATTCGGTACAATTTACATGTTGTTTGCATATAAATTAAATAATATTAAAAATTTACCAAAATATGCTATAATTTATCTGGCTTAATATTTGTATAAATACCGCTAAGTTAAAATCAATAAAAATTTTAGGTATTATAAGTGAATACAGGTCAATCCTTATTAGCGATTGGAGCAATGATATTACTCTCAATATTAATATTAAGAGTTAATAACACCTTTCTTACAACCAGCAGTACCTTTATGGATACTAAATTTGAAATTTTAGCAACTTCGCTTGCAACTTCGCAAATGCAGGAAATAGATAAACTTAAATTTGATCAGAACTCTGACACTACTGGAAACTATTTTACCAATACTTCTGAGTTGACTTCTCCATTCAGTTTAGGTCCCGAAACAGGCGAAACCGGCCCATCAACTTTTAATGACATAGATGATTATAACGGATATACTACAACAATTAATGGAGATTCGGCATTACCTTCGGCAAACTTCAATATTAGATGTACTGTAAATTATGTAACCGATACTAATCCAAATGTTGTTTCATCTTCTGCTACATGGAATAAGAGAATAACTGTTTATGTAACCAGTGTTTCAATGCCGGATACGGTAAAATTGTCAACTATTTTTAGTTATTGGAACTTTAATTGAGGGTAATATGGGCTATTCAACAATACTAGATATTATCGGATCCGTTATTATAGGCGGCTTAATAATGCTTATTTTATTTAGATTAAGCGATGCTGCATCAAAAAATACGTATAATAACAGTGAGGAATATTCCGTTCAAACCTATCTTACGACAATAGTTGGAATAATAGAATACGACTTTAGAAAAATAGGATATAATGCCGATTATACGCAAACCCTTCCTTCAAATTCAACATTTATTTTATCGGCAGGTCCAAACAGCATAAGCTTTTTAACTGATGCCAACAGCGATTCAACTTATGATACTCTTAGTTATTATATCGGGCCAACAAGCCAGTTGGCTAGTACTCCAAATCCTAATGACAGATATTTGTATAGACAAACATCTGGTAAGACTCCTCAACCAATCAACGTTGGGTTAACCGAATTTAAACTTTCATATTTTGATGCTGTTGGAAACCAATTAACTTTTCCTATAACAAACTGCGGACAAATATCAACAATAGAGATTAATGTAGAAGTTGAAGATCCCGAAGCGTACAATGGTGAATATGTTTCGGCATTCTGGAGACAAATCCGTTTGGCAGCAAGAAATTTAAGTAATCGATAGGAGATACTTATGAGCGGTAAAGCAATACTTTTTTTAGTTATGGGATTCAGCTTGATTTTTTTAGTTCTTGGTCAAAATTTTGGTAAAATCTCTACTGAAGGCATAACTAATTCTAATAATTATTATTTCAGTTCGATTTCACATAATCTTGCTGAGAGCGGTGCAAATATAGCCGCAAGCAAGATTTTTTTCGATCCATCATGGACAACGGGCTATGATCATGTTGACCTAGACGGTGGAACTTATAGTGTAAACGTACAGATATTAAATGCAGCTTCAAATATCAGAAGAATCAACTCTACGGGAATATTTGAAGGTGATACTTCTATTGTACAAATAACCTTAGCACCGGGTTCATTTGCTCAATATGCATATTTTTCTGAGATTGAGCCTTCCGGCATTTGGTGGACGGATGGAGATACTGTATGGGGAAAATTTCACACTCAAGATTATCTTAGAACTGCAGGGCATCCGGTTTTTATGGATAAAGCAACAAGCCGAAAAGGTATTGTGTATTATCATAATAAGCATACTGACAGCCCTATATTTATGGGCGGTTATGGACAGGCTGACCACAAAATACCAAGCACTTCGATAAGCGATTTAGAAAATACTGCCAACTCGGGCGGACATACGTTTATGGGCAATGATACTGTTTCTTTATTTTTTGTAGGTGATAGTATAAGATATACAACAGCAACGAATACAACTACAACAATCCACCATCACAAAACAACGACAACTACAAGAATAACCCAAACTGTTTTAGCTTCCACGTTTGCTCCAAATGGAGTTATATTTGCCGATAACGCTGTATTAAGAATTCAAGGTACAGTAGCAGGTCAATATACTGTGGGGGCATCAGGGACAGGTTATGTTGATAGTTACGGTTATGGTCATGGTACTGGGAATATCTATCTAGATGGCGATATTACTTATAAAACCAATCCTAAAACAGATCCACATTCTTCAGATTTGTTCGGCATAGTAGCCCAACAAAATGTTTTAATAACTGATAATACAGCTAATAATACCGGTGGTGGAATAAATATAGACGGAGCGATATTTTGTCAAGACGGCGGTTTTGGTTCCGAAAATTATGAACATCGTGTAATAGGCGGCTCAATAAATCTAGACGGTGGAATAACCGAACATCAAAGATTAGCTGTTGGTACTTTTAGTTACGGCGGCTCAATTGCAAGCGGATATAATAAACGATATTATTTTGATAAGCGATTGAAGAATGTTTCACCTCCAAGCTTTCCAACCACAGGAAAATTTATAATTCTTTCCTGGTATGAATAAAGGTACTTTTCGTTTGGCTGAATGGGCAGTAATTTTCTAACAATGGATTAAATAATCCTGAAGAATATTCTGCCCTATTTTTTTATTTAACTTTCTTTTTAAACCATTGCTCATCTTAATTTAATCCAAGAAACTGCTAATTCAAATTCATCAAATCCTTTGAATTGCTTAAATTACAATTAGAATATCTTATAAATTATTAATGAAACTCGGTAAAAACAAAATTTATTTTCTAGCAATCGCTGTAATAATTATATTATTTAT
>CAZHBJ010000034.1:0-10898 GCA_964530445.1 uncultured Ignavibacteriaceae bacterium | reverse complement strand
TCGGTAAAAACAAAATTTATTTTCTAGCAATCGCTGTAATAATTATATTATTTATAACTTCCGAATATTTTTTAATTCATAGAGGTTTTTATGCTATTTCTGCAGATGAATCCGGGCATACTTTAGATGCATACTTTTGGTATATCGGACAAGGAAGCCTGTTTTCAATTTGGCTGCCTTTTCAAAAAATAATTTATTCTGCTGCTTTTTTCATTCATAAAGATTTGTTCTTTACTCCAAGAGTTACAAGTATTTTGTTTGGGTTACTTACTACACTATCTCTTATTGACCTTACTTTTCAATTATTCCGTAATCGAATAATAGCTTTATTGACAGGTTTTTTATGCATCCTTTTTTTACCAATATCCGTTTTTAGTGTTTTACCGCTTGAAGAAATATACTTTTTCTTTTTTACAATTATTTCTCTTACATTTTTATTCAGATGGATAAATACAAATAAAAATATTTATCTCTGGGTATCAATTATTTTATCGTGTTTTAATACTTCCACCCGGTACGAAGCCTGGCTTTTTACTTTTTTAATTTTTGTAATAATATCATTTCGAATAATTAAAGGAAATAAACCCAGGGGGAAAAAAGTATTCATGATTATAACTATTGCATTACTTTTATCAGCATTTCCTTTATACTGGGTATATTTGTCATACACCAACACAGGCAGGATTACAGGTTTTATTAATTCTGTGGTTCAGAGGTATGGTTCCCCCGGTTTAATTACAAAATTTCAAAACAATGTTTTATATCATTTTTTAATGGTAAATATTAAATCATTAAATATCTTGGGAATTATATTCTTTATTCTTCTCTTTAAGAATAATAAAAATGTAAAATATTTTGCTTTCCTATTTGCGGCTACAATTTTGATCTTTTCTATTACTACATTCATAATAAATGCAATGCCGACTCATAATTTTTGGCGTCTTGCCATGATCTGGAGCCTTATGCTTTTACCATTTACCGGTTATCTTCTTTATTATTTTATTGAAAAAGGTTTCGAAAAAAAAATATATAATATAGGATTTGCAGCATTATTTATTGTTCTGATTTTCTTATTTACAAAACAAACAATTGCTCACACTAATTACAGCTATATTACTAAAGATGACGTGGCTGCCGGCAGAATTCTGGAAGAATTATTAAAAAATAATAACGACAAAGTATATTTAAGCACTTATAATTCATGGAATCGTTCAAGTATAATGGTTACATCGCAATTCCCGGAAAGATTTATATCAAATTTAAAAGGCTATTATAATGGAATAGATTTAACAATTAATATGAATAATCGAATGATCAATAAATTAAAAGAAATGAATATTGCCTATTTGGTTTTAAGACCGTATTATAAAATTGAAGGTAATAAGTTTCGCATCGTCAAAAAATTTACAATGTGGGATATTTATAAAATTCAAAACTAAGTATCAGTTTACCTAACTTTAATATGAAGCTCTTTCATTTGTTCATCACTGACATTCGAAGGCGCATCATCCATTAAAGAAACAGCGCTTGCGGTTTTAGGAAATGCAATTACTTCCCTTATGGAACTTTCACCTGCAAAAATCATTGCCATTCTATCAAAACCAAAGGCAATACCTCCATGAGGCGGGGCTCCGTATTTGAATGCATTCATTAGGAAGCCGAATTTATATTCTGCTTCTTCGTCGGAAATTCCCAATGCTTTAAACATTTTTGACTGCAGTTCTGCATTATGTATTCTTATACTCCCTCCTGCAATCTCATTTCCGTTTAATACAAGATCGTATGCCCTTGCTCTTACTCTTGCCGGGTCCGATTCCATAAACTCAACGTCTTCCAACCGTGGCGAAGTAAACGGATGATGCATTGCATAATAACGGCGCGTCTGTTCGTCCCATTCCAATAATGGAAAATCGGTTACCCATAATAATTTTGGTTCGGCATCCGGTTTAATAAGATCAAGCCGTCTTGCCATTTCCATTCTTAATGACCCCATAATAGAGAGCGCTCTTAATCTCGGGCCTGTTAAAATAAAAATTAAATCCCCCGGTTTTGCTTTAAGAGTTTCTATTAAATTTTTCTTTTCTTCATCCGATAAAAATTTCGCTACCGGTGCTTCAAGTTCTACGCCGGATGAAGATTCTTTAACACGCATCCAAATAAGTCCGCCGGCTCCTAGTTTTTTTACAAAATCAGTAATAACATCTAATTGGTTTCTTGTATATTCTCCGCAGCCTGCTGCAAGCAGCCCCGTAATTATTCCTTTGTTTTTTATATGGTCTTGAAATACTTTGAATGATGTGTTCTCAAAAACGTGGTTCAGGGTAACCATTTCAAGATTAAATCTTAAATCAGGTTTGTCGCTTCCATATTTCTCCAATGCTTCATCGAAAGTTAATTTTGGAACCGGCAGCGATAAATCGCGGTTCCATATCTCTTTGTATAGTATTTTCATTAGTCCTTCAACAATTTCAAAAATGTTCTCCTGATCTATGAAAGACATCTCAACATCAATTTGAGTAAACTCAGGCTGCCTGTCTGCGCGAAGGTCTTCATCTCTAAAACATTTAACAATTTGAAAATATCTATCCAAACCCGACACCATTAATAACTGTTTATACTGCTGAGGAGATTGCGGAAGGGCATAGAATTTACCTTTATGAAGTCTGCTTGGAACAAGATAATCTCTTGCACCCTCAGGAGTACTTTTCATCAATACCGGGGTTTCAACTTCAACAAATTTATTATCGTCGAAATATTTTCTTACTACCTGATACATTTTATGGCGCATCAAAATATTTTTCTGCAACGAAGATCTTCTTAAATCCAAATACCGGTATTTTAATCTTATATCCTCACTCGTGTCTATTTCATCTTTTACGGGGAATGGTGGAGTTTTAGCTTCATTTAAAATAGTCAGTTTATTTACCATTACGTCTATTTGACCTGTTGGAAGAGCAGAGTTTTCCGTACCTTCGGGTCTTTTCCTAACTTTTCCCTCAATTGATATGACAAACTCACTTCTTAAATTTCCTGCTAATTCATGCGCTTCTTTATTAAAGTTAGGTTCAAACACAACTTGAGTAATCCCGTAACGGTCGCGTAAATCGATAAAAATCAAACCGCCTAAATCACGCCTGGTATCTACCCATCCGTTTAGCACAACATTTTCACTAATATTTTTTTCTCTCAAATCCCCGCAGGTATGAGTCCTTGTCTTAAAATTCATTTTAACTATTCGTTCTCCTAATAAATAGACATAAGTAAGAGGCAAAAATAATCAATAAACAGAGGGCAAACAAATGATTTATATCCTAAAAAGAATAATCATTCACAACAATACCATTATTTCATTTTTTTTATTAAAACCGGAAACATTTTTACATAATTATACATATTATCTTTAAAGATAAGATCTAATTGTATTTTATGTCCTTCTATCCGGGTTTCATTTTTATGCATTATCAACTTGCCGAACTTTCATTTACTTTAGAAACCCATTAAATTTAGCATTAATTTAAATTTTCATAACTTAGAAAAACAAAAAGAGAGATGAATACAGTTGAAATCATTATGAAAAAAAGAAACGGTAATGAACTTACCGAAAAAGAAATCAATTATTTAATTACTTTGTATACAAAAAATAAAATTCCGGATTACCAATTTTCCGCATTTTTAATGGCTGCTTTTCTTAAAGGAATGAGCAAGAAAGAAACTTCTAATCTTACTAAAGCAATGCTTTACAGCGGGAGAATAATTGATTTAAAATCAATCCCCGGTATAAAAATAGATAAACATTCAACCGGCGGTGTTGGGGATAAAACATCTTTAATACTTGCTCCTATTGCTGCTGCTGCCGGAATCAAGGTACCTATGATTTCAGGCAGAGGACTTGGTCACTCCGGAGGTACTCTCGATAAGCTTGAATCTATCCCGGGATTTAGAACTAATTTAAATTTATCCGAATACAAAAAAGTTATAAGAAAATGCGGTGCCGTTTTAATAGGACAAACAAAAGACATTGCACCGGCAGACAAATTAATTTATTCCTTAAGAGACGTAACAGCAACAGTAGAATCGATTCCGTTAATAACCGCAAGTATAATGAGTAAAAAATTAGCGGAAGGAATCGACGGCTTGGTCCTCGATGTAAAAACCGGGAACGGTGCTTTTATGAAAACGCAAAAAGATGCCGAGGAACTTGCTTTCTCTTTAATAAGCACGGCAAAATCATTCAACAAAAAAGTAATAGCATTTATAACCGATATGAATCAGCCGCTTGGAAATTATATCGGCAATTGGCTGGAGGTTTACGAATCTATTAAGGTTCTGCAAAATGAATTTGGCAACAGCGACTTATTTAGATTAAGCACTACCCTTTCCGGTGCAATGATATACCTGGGTAAAAAAGCTTCCTCAATAAATGAAGGAATCAAAATATCAAAAGAGTTAATTAAGAATGGTAAAGCATTCGATAAATTTGTTGAGATTGTAAAACTTCAAAGCGGCGATATAAAATATTTGGACAATCCCGAAAAATATCCAAAAGCCAAACTCGTTGAAAAAATAATTGCCAAAAAAGATGGTTATTTAAAAGAGACGGATAATTACCGGATCGGAATTGCAGCATTAGAACTCGGTGCCGGGCGAAAAACAAAAGAAGACAAAATAGATCCAAAAGCCGGTATTATAATTAAAGCAAAAGTAGGTGATTTTGTAAAGAAAGGAAACATTGTTGCCGAGCTTCATGCTGATTCGTCTAATAAAATGGATTATGTTAAAAGCTGGTTCCCGGAAGTCTTTACTTACAGCAAAAGCCAGGTCAGAAAACCGAAATTAATTAAAAGAACTATTGAATAAACTTTTTTTAAGAGAGCGGATCTCTTATTTATCTATTTTTATATAAATAATTTCCAAATATGACTGACCGGTTGGTCAAAATTGTGTTGTTTCACAATTGTAAATTATTTATATTTACACTCTTAAGTTAGATAAAGGTTATTGTATGAAAGATATAATAGATTTTTCAAATATTCTTCTTCCCTTTCTTTACATAATCACTTTCATCTTCTATTCGTATGATTTTATGAAGGGAGGAAAGAGATTTGCTAATTCGAAAAGATTGTTTTTGTTTTTAACATTGTTCTTTCATCTGTTTTATCTCCTTTTAAGAACCATTAAGTTTGATCATCCGCCGATTACAAATGTTTTTGAAATATTTACTGTCCTCGCCTTTGCTATCGGCTTTACATACTTTATTCTAGAACTATTAACCGATATAAGAGGAACAGGTCCATTCATAATAATAATTTCTATTATATTTCAAACAATTTCAACTTTATATATTCAGGACCTTGTACAGGTTAAAGAGGTTCTTAGGAATCACCTATTAGGTATTCATGTCTTTACAGCATTAATTGGCTATTCGGCAATTACAATTTCCGCTGTATACGGATTATTATATTTAATCCTTTATAAAGATATTAAGCTTAACAAGTTCGGCTTAATATTCAACCGGCTGCCAAGCCTTGATATTCTTGAAAAGCTGAGCTTTTATTCTTCGGTAATCGGCTTTGCTTTTTTAACCTGGACTATAATTATCGGAATAATTTGGCTTCCCAAAGCATTTCCCAAATTTTCTTATGCCGATCCTAAATTGATAGGAACTTTTTTGGTTTGGATTTTATACGGAATCGGAATTTCAACAAAGATATTCGGCAAATGGCAGGGCAGAAAGGTAGTTGTGCTTTCCATAATCGGTTTTTTAATCGCAATTATGTCGACGATATTAACAAACTTTTTGGCAAAAAGTTTTCATTCATTCTATTAATGATATTATGAATCTATTTGCAGTTTCAATAAACCATAGAACGGCTCCTGTTGAATTAAGAGAAGCGCTTCATTTAAGCGAAGATGAAATCCGGGAATTTATTCAAAAGATTAAAGGCAGTATTTTAAATGAAGGTGTTGTTATTTCTACATGTAACCGGACCGAAGTTTACGGCCTGCCGAATAATTCGAAATTAACACATCAAGATTTACAAAATTCATTACTAAATTTAAAACCAGTTGGGGAATTAAAGCCGGAGTATTTTCAAAACTACCTTGCCGCAGATGCAATAAAACATTTATTCAGCGTAGCAACAGGGATAGATTCCCTGCTTATAGGTGATAATCAAATATTTAAACAAGTAAAAGATTCTTTTCAAATTGCCGAAGATAGCAAATTTACCGGATTTTTAATGAAAAGGGTATTTGATTCAACTGTTAAAGCAGGTAAACGTGCAATTACCGAAACACGAATAAGCGAAGGCGCCGTTACGGTAAGCTATGCCGCCGTACAATTAATAGAAAAGATTTTTTCCAATTTAAGTAAAAAGGCTGCACTTGTAATCGGAGCGGGAGAGACCGGGGAAATTGCTGCAAAGCATTTAAAAGAACGCGGAATTGGACGACTGGCAATAACCAACAGAACAATTGAACGAGCAGAAAATCTTGCCGAAGGTTTAAATGCCAAGATAATTCCTTTTAATCACTTTAAGGATTTTCTTCATGAATATGATATCGTATTAAGCGCCACCAGCGCCGAGAACTTAATACTAACAAAAGACAATATAAAATCTTCCATGAAAAAGAGGAATTATAATCCGTGTGTACTTATGGATATTGCAATTCCCCGAGATATCGATCCCGAAGCTAAGAATTTAGATTATGTATTTTACAACGATATAGACTCACTTAACATTATTGTTCAGCAGAATTTGGTAAAAAGAAAAGAAGAGATACCAAAAGTTGAAAGCATAATTAATGAAGAAGCATCTTCTTTTCTAAGCTGGTACAATTCTCTTGAAGCAGCTCCTACAATTAAAAATCTCCGGGATTTCTTCGAATCAATTAGGAGTGAAGAGGTTGACAAAAATAAAAATAGATTTTCTGCCGATGATCAGGAAAAACTGGAAATAGTTACTAAAAGAATAATTAATAAAATCCTGCATCACCCCACGGTAGAATTGAAAAAATTTACCGAGTCGGATGTTAATTCCGGCGATGCGGCAATGAAAATTAGTATTATAAAAGAACTGTTCGGAATAGATAAAAATAATAGTAGGGAAGAATAGCTTGAAAGATAAAATAATAATAGGTTCGCGCGGAAGCGATCTTGCTTTATGGCAGTCGAATTTTATCAAATCGGAACTGGAGAAAAAAAATAAAGGCTTAAAGGTAGAGATTAAAATAATTAAAACTACCGGCGATAAAATACTTGATGTAGCATTATCAAAAATTGGCGATAGGAGCTTATTCACAAAAGAACTTGAAGTCGCTCTTATTAATAAAAAAATCGATTTGGCTGTCCACAGCTTAAAAGACTTGCAAACGCAAATACCCGAAGGTTTAAAATTATCGGCAGTAACAAAACGTCATCCGGTAGAAGATGTCTTAATTGCCGGAAAAAAAGGTGTAACTCTTCAATCTTTAAAAGAAAATGCTGTAATTGCTACCGGCTCACTTCGCAGAAGATCTCAAATTTTGCATTTGCGGCCTGATCTTAAAATAGAAGAACTGCGTGGAAATGTTCCAACCAGAATTAAGAAATATTTAAATTCGAAATGGGACGGAATTATACTCGCCCGGGCAGGAGTTGAAAGATTAAAATTACAAAAACATATTTCTTCCGTTATTAGTATAGATGAAATTCTGCCTGCCGTGGGTCAGGGCGCACTTGGAATTGAAATAAATGAAGAAAACATTTTTGTAGATAATATTCTTAAATCTATTCATCATGAGGAAACATATAAAGCAGTGTTAGCCGAAAGAGCTTTGTTAAGAACACTTGAAGGCGGATGCCAGGTACCTATTGGAGCCAATGCTCAGGTAAAAACTAACGGACTTTATCTCGACGCGCTTGTAGGTTCCATCGACGGTATGCTGACATTTAGAAAAAAATTACGGGGCAGCAAAGAAAAACCGGAACAGCTCGGCAAAAAACTGGCAAAGGATCTTATAAAAGCCGGTGCAAAAGAAATTCTTGATGAAATATATAAGACGGCCAGAAAGAAATGATTAAGATGCAGAACAATATAATTTTTAATTATGCTTGTTGAATCGAAAAAAATAAAAAAGAAAGATCAAAAGAGAAAAAGCATTATAGACTCTGCGGCAGTCTTATTCTCAAAAAAAAGCTACCATGAAGTAATGATGGAAGATGTGGCAAAATTATCTTCCATAGCCAAAGGCACAGTATATAATTATTTTACATCAAAGGAAGAACTTTATTTTTCCATAATGAATATTAGAATGGAAAAATTAATTTCTTCGCTTAAGGAAAAGATTCAAAATGAAATGAGCAGCATTGATTCACTTCACTCATTTGTTATTCATCTATATATGTTTATGATGAAGTATCGAAACTTTTTCTTAATGTACAGGAAAGAATCTTTTAAAAACGATCATGAACTCTGTACGGAACTTGTTTCTTTGGAAAAAGATTTAAGAACCATACTTGCAGGCATTATCAGTTCCGGTAAGACCGAAGAATTATTCAGAAATATTAATGAAGGTTTTGCTGTTGATTTAATTCTGGGAAGTATATACGGTGCTGTTCAAAGAGGTATTGAAAACCGTTATAATGAAAATCAAATAATAAAAGAGCGTGAAAGAATTTTTGATTTTGTTCTACACGGATTATTTTCAGGATATAAAGAGAATAATATGTTCCCGTTAAGCGATAAAACGATTGTTATTACAAGAACTGTTGAGCAATCTAAGGAATCTTCGGAAGTATTCAGGCAGCTCGGCGCAAATGTAATTATTTTTCCTACTCTCGATATTGTACCTCCCGATAGTTGGTTGGAATTTGATTCTGCAGTTACAAATAAGTCTAAAATTGATTTTATAATTTTCACATCCGCACACGCTGTAAAGATGTTTGTAAAAAGAAGTAAGGAATTGGGTGTGGTTTTCGATTTTAATAAAGTTAAGGTTGTATCTGTAGGGAATAAAACTTCGGCAGTTTGTGAAAAGAACAAAATTCCAGTTCATATAATTCCTAAAAAATTCAGCGGGGCAGGTGTAATTCAAGAATTATCGAATTATAATCTTACAGGAAAAATAATTTTTATCCCCCGTTCCGCTATCGGGAAAGAAGAATTACCCGAAGGACTTAGAAAGTTCGGGGCGATTTTAAGAACAGCGCCGGTATATAACGTTTCTATTCCTTCCGAAGAAAAGATTAAAGAAAGTTTAAATTTATTGAATAATACAAAACCTGATTTATTCATATTTACCAGTCCGTCAACCTTCGAAAATTTTATCCGGATTATAAATACACAAAATCCGGTTCAATACTTTAACAGCTTTCAAGTTGCCGCAATAGGCCCGACAACCAAAACAGCAATTGAAAACAAAGGCGTTCACGTAGATATTATTCCGGATGAGTATACAATAGATGGATTGGCAAAGGCGATAATACAATTTTATAAATAATTTTTACCATAAGATTTTTATATGGTAAAATACAGCGGAGAAAAATTTGAGTCATATTAAGAACGATTTATTTTTAAGAGCATGTAAAAAACTGCCGGTAGAAAGAACACCGGTCTGGATTATGCGGCAGGCCGGGAGGTATCTCCCGGAATATAGAGCGATTAGAGAAAAAGCAGATTTTTTAACAATGTGCCGAACACCTGAGCTTGCTTCACAAGTAACAATTCAGCCGGTAGATATTATTGGCGTGGATGCTGCTATAATTTTTTCCGATATACTGGTAATCCCGGAAGCAATGGGAATGAAACTGGAAATGATTGAAAGCGAAGGACCTATTTTTCATCATCCTGTTAGAAATGAAAATGACGCCGACAATTTAAAAGAAATCGACCCGACAAAAGAATTAAAATATGTTTTGGATGCGGTTTCATTAACCAAAAAAGAACTGCACGGCAGAGTTCCGCTATTGGGCTTCAGCGGCTCGCCGTGGACTTTATTCACCTACATGGTTGAAGGCAGAGGTTCGAAGAATTTTAGACATGTAAAAAAATTAATTTATAATAATCCGTCACTCGCACATAAAATTTTGGATAAGCTTTCAAGAACTGTCGCAGATTATCTCTCTGCTAAAATTGAGGCCGGCGCCGATGCCGTCCAAATTTTCGATACATGGGGTGGAATATTATCTCAAAAAGATTTTGCGGAATTTTCCCTTAGATATATTACAAAAGTAATTTCTCAAATTAAAAGGAAAGACGAACCTGTGATTGTCTTTGCAAAAGGCGTTCACTATAAAATGGACATGTTGGCAGCCTCAGGCGCTGATGTTATTAGTCTTGACTGGACAATGGATATCGGCAAAGTTAGAAATGAAATAGGAGAAAAAGTTGCCTTGCAGGGTAATATGGATCCTACTATTCTTTATGCTGAAAAAGACGTCATTGGGAAGGAAGTAAAAAGAATTCTGTCTTCTTACGGTGAAGGCAGCGGTCATGTTTTTAATTTAGGGCATGGTATATTGCCGGATGTTGATCCTGAAAATGCAAAAGCATTTGTGCAGTATGTGAAAGAAGAAAGCAGACAATTTCACCACAGAGTCTCGGAGACACAGAGGATTTGAATAAGGAATAAATTAATAAGTATTTGAAAATTGTATTGAGAAAAAGGTGATAAAATGTTTGAAGTTGATTTAGCAAAATTTAAAAAGTATGATAAACCGGGCCCGAGGTATACAAGCTACCCCACGGCACCGCATTTTAATGAAAACTTTACGCACGAAAATTTCCTTGATGAAATTTTAAAAACCAATTATGGTGAAGGCCTGCCTGATCTTTCACTTTATTTCCATCTGCCGTTCTGTGATACGCTTTGTTATTTCTGCGGATGCAATATGATAATTACACGCAACCGGGACAGGG
>CAZHBJ010000033.1:0-24947 GCA_964530445.1 uncultured Ignavibacteriaceae bacterium | reverse complement strand
AGAATTTCTGAATTTTTCAGGTTCATCCAGCTTTTCTTTATATGATTATTCCAGTAAAGGTTATGACATAAATAAATTTTTAATAAATGAAGGTAAAGGATTATTAAGGCTTCGGAATTTTAATTTTTCTATTTCGACAAGTCTGTCAGGTGAGAAACTGAAATCAAAAGAAAAATCAAAACAGGAACAGCCGGTAAGCGATGCAGTTCAACCGCCTGAATCAGATTTATACCAAGGAATTTATAATAACAAGCAGCCGGATTTTTCTATCCCGTGGAATTTATCTTTAAGTTATAATTATTCATTTACAAAAAACAGTCCTTATCCGCCGTCATCTAATATTAGTGCAAGTCTAGACTTCAACTTGACTCCAAAATGGAAATTTGCAGTTGCAGGCAGTTATGATTTTAGGGCAAATCAATTTTCGGCTCCGCAAATTAGAATTTCCAGAGATTTGCATTGCTGGATTATGAATTTTACATGGAACCCGATAGGTACATTCAGCGGCTATTACCTTGAAATAAGAGTGAAAGCTCCCGAACTTCAAGATCTAAAAATTACGAAACGCGGCCAATTCTATAACGGTAAATAAATAATTCTTAAAGAGTTTTTATAAATTTAATTATGATAAAATATATAATTGACGGAAATAATTTAATCGGGAAAATCCATTCCTTAAGCGCACTGCAAAAAAAGGATAAACAGGCTCCGCGTGAGAAATTAGTTTTTTTGGTAGAAAATTATTTTCACAATAAAAAAATAAATGTTTCTCTTCATTTTGACGGATTTGAAAATACGCCTATTAGAACTAATAAAACAAAGCTGCATTACAGCAGAGATAAAATAGCAGATATAAAAATTAAAAATGAAATTGAAAATGCAAAGAACCGCAAAAACCTTACTGTAGTAACATCCGACAACAACATTAAGGAATTTGCAAAAGTCTGCAGATGTGAAGTAATCTCCAGCGAAGAATTTGCAAAACAAATTCTTAAAAAAGGAAATGAGGATGAAGAAAAAAGAAGAATTGATTCGATGAATGATACGGAGATGTTTAAGAAGTTATTTGATGCAAAGTAAAGAAATTGTTTAATTACTAAAGGGTACTTCTAAAAACAACAAAAATGAACTGTGAAAATCAGTTTAATCTGTGTTATCCGCGTGCTATTTTATAAAAAAATAGTTTTTAGAAGTGCCCTAAATTGATTTATTGTCAAAATCAATATATCAATTCAGAAAAATGTTAATTTTGTTATACTAAAATTTGAAAATAAATTCGGATTTTTTAATGGAATCGATAGAAATAAAAAGTATAAAAGAATGGGAAGATCTGAAATGCAATTCAACTGAAAAAAACGAATTGATAATTTTTAAATACAGCCCGATTTGCGGAATAAGTTCTTCGGTTGAAGATGATTTTAATTCGTGGTTTCAGAACATTGATGAAAAAATAAAGATCAAATGTGCAAAAGTTGATGTAATATCTTCTAAATTTTTAAGTCAGGCTATTGCTAAGGAATTAAAAATTGAACATCAGTCTCCGCAATTAATATGGCTTGACAAGGAGGCAAAAGTAAAATGGTTTGCCAGCCATTATGATATAAACAAATCGCAGCTTGCTGCTCAATTGAACGGAGAAGGGGAGTAAACAAAATAAAAATTAATAACTCCTAAACTTTAGCTGCAAAACGATTGGGTTTGAAAGGCCATTCGTTATTCTTTTTAGACCAGTATAAAAAGAAAGCTATTCCTGTTAAAAGCCAGACCAATCCTAACCCGATAGCTTCAATTCCCGAGCTAATAAAAATAAAGCTGAACCCTATAAAGGCAACTATAGACGGAATTGGGTAAAGCCACATTTTAAACGGACGCTTCATACCCGGTTTGGTTTTGCGAAGAATTGTTAATCCGACTATTTGACCTAAAAACTGGATCAATATTCTGCTGGAAAGAGTTGCAGCAATTATAAAATCTAAATTAAAAAGGCTTGCAATACAAGTTACGCCGCCGACCAGAAGCAACGAATAATGAGGGAAATGTTTTTTAGGATGAATTGCTTTTAACCAGCCGAAGAAAAATCCGTCACGTGCTGCGGCAAAAGGCAATCTTGAATAGCTCATCATTAAAGCATAAATTGATCCGTAAGCTGTAACTGCAACAAGAAGAGTTATTACCACAGCGGAAATTTTTCCGTAAAAAATATTAAATATATCCGAGACTATATGATGAGATTTTGCAACCTCATGCCAGGGCAGTACGCCGATTATTGAAAAATTCATTACGGCATAAAGAATTGTTACTCCAATTACCGACCAGATAATTGCACGCGGGAAAACATAGCCGGGATTTCTTACTTCTTCCTCAACATAACAGATATTGTAATAACCCATTAAATCGTACATCGCAATTAAGGTTGCACTGCCGAGCCCCATTACAAATCCCCAAGAAAAAGAGAACCATCCTTTTGGAAAGTTGAAAGCTATTTCAGGTTTGAAATGAATAATTCCTACAACAATAGTCAAACCCACAGTTAAAAGCATTACACTCCACAAAACAACGGTTACAACCCCGACAAATTTAACCTTATTGTAATGAAGGATAATTGTAAAAACTCCGGCAGCAAAAGCGACGAAACGGATATTATCTCCCGAAAGCCAGGGCCAGATAAAAGACAAATACTGCATCATTCCGACAATGCCCGAGGCAATTTCAAAAGGACCGCTTAATAAAAACGACCAGATGAATAAGAAAGCAATAAGTTTTCCGAAATATTTTTTGTAAGATTCGCGAAGATAAATGTACGAACCGCCTTCACCCGGTAAAGCAGTGCTTAACTCTGCCCAAACCTGTCCGTCCGATATTGCTATAATTGCTCCAACCGCCCAGCCAAGCATTGCCTGCGGACCACCCATCGCAGAAACGATTAATGGAATTGTAATAAACGGGCCAATGCCGACCATTGTTGCCATGTTTGAAGCGGTTGCGTGTAATAAGCCCAGACTTCTATCGAGAGTGCTTGTTTTATCGGCCATAAAACTTAACGGTTGTCCTCATTTAAAAAATAATTCTACGGTACGGAACAATTTAAAAACTATGCCGTCTAAATATATTCTTTTAAAACAAAATATAATAATAATCACATATCAATGTTTTTTTAATTATTATTTTAAAAATTAATTCTAATTAATTTAGCTTTTTATATTTATGAGTATTCTTGTAGAAAACCTTACCAAACAATACGGCCCTCAAAAAGCTGTTGACGATATATCTTTTCAAGTTAATACAGGTGAAATTTTAGGCTTCTTAGGGCCTAACGGTGCCGGCAAAACCACAACAATGAAAATTGTAACCTGTTTTATGGCGCCGTCCGGCGGTGACGTAAAAGTAAACGATTATTCAATTCATAATAATCCTGAAGAGATTAAAAAGAAAATTGGATATTTGCCGGAAAATAATCCGCTATATTATGATATGCCTGTTATAGAGTATCTTGATTTCGTCGGTGAACTGCAGGGTATAGATAAAAGTAAAATTAAAAATAAAATTGAAGAGATGATTCATGTATGCGGATTGAATGCCGAAAAGCATAAAAAGATCGGAGAATTATCGAAAGGCTACAGGCAGAGAGTCGGTCTGGCTCAAGCTATGATTCATGATCCTGAAATTTTAATATTGGATGAACCGACTACCGGATTGGATCCCAATCAAATTATTGAAATAAGAAAATTAATTAGACATGTGGGAAAACAGAAAACAGTAATTCTCAGCACTCATATTTTACCCGAAGTGGAAGCAACCTGCGATAGAATTCTAATTATTAATAAAGGTAAAATAGTGGCGGATGGTACACCGGAAACGCTTAGAAAGCAGGCGCAGGGCAATGAGGTGCTTAGAGTTCAAATTGCCGATTCAAACAACAGGGATAATGTAATTTCTTCTTTACAATCCTTGGAAACAGTTAACTTGGTTGATCCCGTTATTAATACAAATGATTCGTACGTTATACAAAGCAAAGTAGGTGCATCTTCCAGGCGGGCACTTTTTAATCTTTGCGTTCAGCAGAAATGGGTATTAACCGAAATGACGCCAATCGAAACAAAACTTGAAGACATTTTCAGAGAATTAACAACCGATTAACAGCATGAATAAAATTTGGATAATTGCAGTTCGAGAATTAAAATCATTTTTTGACTCATTAATTGCATACATTTTAATTGTGGTATTCCTCGGCCTAAGCGGGTTTTTTACCTGGCTTTTCGGCTCGGATATTTTCTTTATAGGTCAGGCTACACTGCAGCCGTTCTTTTCGGTTGCATATTGGACTTTATTCTTTTTTACCCCCGCTCTTACAATGCGTATGCTTGCAGAGGAAAATAAATCCGGAACGATTGAATTATTACTTACAAAAGCCGTTACCGACTGGCAGGTTATACTTGGAAAATTTCTTGCGTGCCTTATGCTTATAGGAATCGCATTGTTATTAACGCTTCCTTATTATATCAGTGTTTGGGCATTAGGTCCTATCGACCACGGCGCTGTATGGTGCGGCTACCTTGGATTGCTTTTAATGAGTTCTGCATATATAAGTATAGGGCTATTTGCCAGCAGTGTTACAAACAACCAGATAGTTGCTTTCTTATTATCACTTTTAATCGGTGTGTTCTTCCTGATAATTTTTGGTGAATTAGCCGGAGGCTTTACAGGTTTAAGCGGAGAGATATTAAGTTATCTTAGTCTTTCAACTCATTTCGAATCTATTTCAAGAGGAGTTGTTGACTCTAAAGATGTAATTTTCTTTTTAAGTATTTCAATATTCGGTTTAATTTTAGCTGAATCTTCACTTTCCAAACGAAATATAGTAGAATAAAAGTTATGTTGACAAAGAAAAAAGTTTTAACAACCATATTATTAATTTTTGGCATACTTGTCTTATTAAATATTGTTGCAGACAGATTCTTCGTAAGACTGGATTTTACGCAGGGACATCAATTTACATTAAGCAATGCAACAAAAAATATATTAAATAATTTAACCGGTCCGGTTACTGTAACTGCATATTTTTCAACAAATCTCCCTCCGAATATTGCACAGACAAAAAATGATTTTAAAGATATGCTGATTGAATACAGCAACGCTTCCGGAGGAAAAATTGTCTATCAGTTTGTAAATCCTAATAAAGACAGGGAAACGGAAATGAAAGCCCAGCAGGCTGGAATAGAGCCCGTAATGATAAACGTACGTGAAAGAGACCAGATGAAGCAGCAGCGTGCTTATTTAGGGGCAATTCTTCAATATGAAGGTAAAACGGAAAGGATTCCGTTTATTCGTCCGGGTACTGCAATGGAATACTCTTTATCTACTACCATAAAAAAATTATCTGTAAAGAATAAACCACAGATAGCTTTTCTGCAAGGAAACGGAGAACCATCATTATCCGAATTTAAACAGTTAAACGAACAGTTATCTATCCTCTATAATGTTCGCACAGTTAAGTTTAACGATACTACTGGTATACCTCTTACTTATAAAACTCTTGTAATTATTGCACCCTCAGATACAATCAAACCGGATGAATTAAAGCAGCTGAATGATTATTTATCCAAGGGAGGCAGAATTCTTTTAGCATTAAACAGAGTAAAAGGAAATTTAAGCAATGCAACCGGCTCAAGTCTTTATACCGGTTTGGGTATGTGGTTGAAAAATAAAGGAATTAATGTCGAAGACGAGTTTGTTATTGATGCCCATTGCGCAAATGTTATGGTTAGACAGCAGCAGGGCATGTTTGTAATGAATACGCCCGTTCAGTTTCCTTATTTACCTGTAATTACAAATTTTGCCGATCATCCTATTACCAAAGGATTAGAATCCGTAATACTGCCCTTCTGCAGCCCTATTAAATATACAGGTCAAGACAGTTCAATTCACGTGGTTACTTTAGCTACAACATCAAAGAATGCAGGACTAAAAAAACCGCCCGTTTATTTTAATGTTTCACAAAACTGGACGAAAAGTGATTTCCCTGTATCGAAGCTTCCAGTAGCTGTTGCAGTTTATGGAAATATTGTGGGAAATACTTATTCTAAAATGGTAATTTTCGGTGATGGTGATTTTGCGACTAACGGAGCAGGACAAAGCGCTCAAAGATTAGGAGCCGATAATATTAATTTAATGGCTAATTCAATCGACTGGCTTTCGGACGATACCGGTTTGATGGCTTTACGAACTAAAGGAATTACTTCAAGACCGTTAAAGGCAGATCTTTCCGACAGTACTAAATTAATTGTAAAATATTTGAACTTCCTTTTACCGATTCTTTTAATTATCGGTTACGGATTTTTCCGTTATCAGCATAGAAGAAAACAAAGAAATAAATGGATGAACGAAACCTATGATTAATAAGCTTTCCAATAAAACACTTATACTTATATTTGCTGTCCTGCTGGCAGTAGTTGTAATTTATATGATATACGATTCAAGTCATGGCGATAGATCTTTCCGCAACGAGTTGGTTTCGATCGATACAGCAAAAGTAACTTCTATTAATATTTATCCCAAAGTTACACATCATAAGAAAGTTAATATTTATAAAGAAGGAAATTATTGGAATGTTAAACTGGCAGACGGAAAAAATGCTTCGGTTCCGCAGTCAAAAATAAAAGAATTATTAAGCGGACTTTTACGCATACAGCCTATAGGTTTAGCCGCTCAGAATAAAGATAAATGGAAAGAGTTTCAGGTAGATTCATCGGGGACGGAAGTTGAAGTTTATCAGGGAAACAACAAAACTGCAGATATTATACTCGGGAAATTTACTTATCATCGGCCTAATAACATGATGACTTATGTTAGGGTTGTGGGTGACGATAATGTTTATGAAGTTTTAGGGTTTATGAATTTCGAATTTAATCATGACGCTAGTTATTTTAGAGATGGTCATGTAATTAATGATAATAATAAAAACTGGAGTAAATTATCATTTGCGTATCCGGGAGACAGTTCATTTGTTTTAGCTAAAGTGAAAAATAAGTGGCAGTTAAACGGAAATAAAGTTGATTCGGCCACTGTAGCCGGATATTTAAATTCAATTTCGGATATTACCGATCAGAATTTTATTAATAATCCGCCTCAGTCTATTTTAAGCAAAGCCAAATATACTCTCACTATTCAGTCTTCTTCCGTTGGAGGAATAACGGTTACAGCATTTGCCAATGATTCCAGTTTAATAATAACTTCATCTCAATACCCCGATACTTACTTTAACGGAAAGAAAAATAATTTTTGGAATAGAATATTCGTTGGGAAGAGTAAATTCTATAAAAGTAAGAAGTCCGGAAGACGAAAAGCTTAAATATTTTTGAATTTTTGAAAGTGTAAAAAACTTAATTAATTTCCAGCTTTTGAATTATTAAGAGAGCAATTATCACAGTTATTGCAAGCCGGTTCATCCTTAAATCCGAAGTATTCCGAAACAAAAACGCGCCTGCAGTTTTCACCCCTAAAATAATTCACAACCGACAGAAGCTTCTTATTATCATTTAATAATTTTTCTTTTAAATATTCTTCATTCAATAATTTATCCGGAAGTTCGTCCGTAATTTTAATATTACGGTTTTCAAGTGATCCTTCTGTTACATTGTAGCGATCGAGCATTCCAATAGCAGTTTCAATTCTAAAATCCTTCCGGTTTTTAAAATTCATTTGTTCGCGGATGTGTTCAATTCCGTCTACTGAATTAATAGCGTGAATATCTCTTTTCAATAAATCGTAAAGGGCGGAATAAAAATCGGCGCTGGGATTTGACCACTTTATAAATTCCATTTGGGTATAAAGATCATCTTGATTATAAAGAAGCATGCACAACGAATCTTTTCCGTCTCTGCCTGCTCTTCCTATTTCCTGATAATATGCTTCAATGGAAGAGGGAACTTCCGCATGAATTACAAAGCGTATATCCGGCTTATCTATTCCCATTCCAAATGCATTAGTTGCAAGTATCAACTTCTGCTTGCCATTTAAAAAATCGCGCTGCATTTGTTTGCGTTGTTTATCAGGAAGCTTACCGTGATAAATTCCGTGATCGTAACCGGCATCCCCGAGTTTTTGCGAGAATTTTTCGAGTGTTTGAATTAAAGCGAAATAAATTATTCCCGGACCCGAATAATTATTTAAAACTGAAATTATAGCCGCATATTTTTCTTTTTCGTCAAATACATCAACTGCTTCAAGACGAAGATTCGGACGTTCAATACCGGAATGGAATATTTTGATATCTTCTTTATCAACATTTAATTTTTTGATTATATCGCTTTGAACTTCGGGTGTTGCCGTTGCCGTTAATGCTATTGTTAAAGGATTATTCATTAATTCTCTGAATTCTCCTATTCGCGAGTAATCAGGTCTAAAATCATGACCCCATTCCGATATACAATGTGCTTCGTCAATAGCGAGCAAAGAAATATTTGCGGATCTTATTTTATCGACAAATTCTTGTTTTCTAAAACGTTCCGGTGTTACGTATAATAATTTTATTTTACCCTCAACAAAATCCAGAAGCCTGGAATCGCGTTCCTGTTTTGACACAGTAGAATTAATAAAATTAGCCGGAATCTTTTTATTCTTTAAAGCGTCCACCTGATCCTGCATTAAGGCGATTAAAGGACTAATTACAATTGTACCACCGTCAAAAAACAAGGCCGGAATTTGATAACATAATGATTTACCGCCTCCTGTGGGCATTAAAACCAAACTGTGCTTCTTTTCTAGTATTATCCTGTTTATAATTTCTTCCTGCAACCCGCGGAATGAATCATAACCAAAATATTTTTTTAATATCTTTATTGTGTCAGTCATAATTAAAAAGATTAACAATGAAAATTATATTATTCAAAAATAAACATTTGATGTCCTAAAACATATGAGAAGTATCGGCAGGGAAATTAATATTTTAAAAATGTGATTATTATTAATTCAAAAATTAAAACTGTCACCTGGATAATTGGTGACAGTCTAATTTTAATGTAAAAAATATTTGATATGTTTTTATTCCTTCTTTAACTTTTCAATGAAAGGCGTAATCAAATCAATCGGGACAGGGAATAAAATTGTAGAATTTTTGTCCGAAGAAATTTCCGTCAATGTTTGGAGAAACCTTAATTGAATAGCAACAGGAAACTTTTGAATAACTTCAGCCGCCTGCGAAAGTTTCTGGCTGGCTTGAAATTCACCTTCTGCATTAATAATTTTTGCTCTTCTTTCTCTTTCTGCTTGAGCTTGAATGGCAATTGCCCGCTGCATTTCAATCGGAAGATCAACCTGTTTTACTTCTACGGCAGTTACCTTAACACCCCAAGGCTCAGTCTGATCATCTATTATTTGCTGAAGCTCCCTATTAATTTTTTCACGTTCTGCCAATATCTCGTCTAATTGAGATTGACCTAAAATGCTTCTTAAAGTTGTTTGAGAAATTTGTGAAGTTGCAAATAAATAATCGGCAACTTCTACAACGGCTTTTTCCGCTTGTACAACTCTAAAATATACAACTGCATTAACTTTTAAAGATACATTATCCTTGGTAATAATATCCTGCGGCGGTACATCCATTACAACCGTACGCAAGCTTACTTTTACCATGCGGTCGACAATTGGCCACAAAAAGATAATGCCGGGACCTTTGGTCTCAATAAGCCGTCCGAGTCTGAAAATTACTCCCCGCTCATACTCTCTTAAAATTTTTATTGCATTTGCCAGAATAAAAATTACAAATAAAATTAAAATAACTACGTAAATTGATACTTCCTGCATAATAACCTCCAGTACTTTGAATGTTTTTGTTTATGCTTTTTTAATCTTTAAAAGAAGATTTGAAACTTCTGCAACAATTATTTTGCTGCCTTTTATAATTTTCCCTTCTATACTGACGGCCCGCCAAATTTCTCCGTGCACTTTTACCTGACCGGAAGGATCTAAATCTGAAATTGCTTCACCGGTTTCATTCAACAGTCCCTCCTTGCCGGTAGTAGGTTTTCTGGTTTGTGCTTTAATCCCAAGCCCGATTACAAAAGTGAAAAATAATATTGTTATAACTACAACTGCCGCAATTATTTGCCATGAAATATGAAACACTTCAAAAGCCGAATCTGTTTTTATTAACATTAAAGATCCTAATACCAAACAAATTACTCCTCCTATTGTTAGTAAGCCGTGACTGATAATTTTTATTTCTAATATGAAAAGAATAATTCCGAAGATTATGAGAGCTAATCCGGCATAATTAATAGGCAACGTATGCATTGAATAGAATGCGAGAACAAGAGAGATAACGCCAATTACTCCGGGAAATATTGAGCCCGGGTTGTATAATTCAAATAGCAGACCGTAAAAACCGAGCATTAATAAAATATACGCAATATTCGGGTCGCTCAATATGCTTAAAAGCTTTTGCTGGAAACTCATATCAACATTTACAATCTTGGCATCTTTAGTATGAAGAATGCTGACTCCGCTTACAGTTTGTATTTTTCTTCCGTTTATTTTATCTAATAAGTCATTCATATTTTTAGCAATAAGGTCGATAACATTTAATTTTAAAGCTTCGGTTTCGGTAATAGATACACTTTTTCTAACTGCATTTTCCGCCCATTGCAGATTCCTTTTCCTTTGTTTACTTATCGATCTTATAAATGCTGCGGCATCATTAGTAACTTTTTCAGTCATTGTAGAATCCATTTTCCCCTGTAACGAAACAGGATGAGCCGCTCCTATATTTGTCCCGGGAGCCATTGCAGCAATATGGGCCGCTAATGTTATAAATACTCCTGCTGAAGCAGCACGTGAACCAGGCGGATCAACATAAACTACAACCGGTACAGGCGATTGTAGTATGTCTGAAACAATATTTCTAGTTGATTCCAGCAGTCCGCCCGGAGTATTTAATTTAAGTATCAAACACTCTGCATTTCTTTTAACTGCTTGTTCAATTCCGTAATGAATATAATCCGCGGCGGCGGGATTTATTGCTCCGTCAAGTGTAATAACAACTACTTTATTACTTTGAGCATTTAACTGCAGTGAGGATAACAGAAACCAAAATAATAGAAGAGTAATTTTTTTCATATCAATCCCCGTAGAACTTGTTTAATTAAAACTTATGTAAAAAAAGAATGTTAAGCAAGTGTCTAATAATTTTTAAGTATTCGTATAAAAAAGCAATTATTCTATTTAACTATTGTCTTTTAGTCTTTAAATAAATAATTCTGTTAAAGTGCTACTCATCATTTCTCTATTCATTTATTACTTCTATATTCAATCAAATAAATCTAATTAATATCTGTTAGGATTATTTACAAAAAATGTATAATTTCATTTAAGTCAAATCTTTTTTGCTCTGTTACAATTTCAGTTTGTTGGTTTATAACGGTTTGTTCATAGTTCGTATAAAGAGGGAATAATATTATCATTAAAACAATAATAAGTTTTTATAACTTTATCACAATACATTTCGGAATAAAATAAAAAATAATTAATGGGAGGTGCATAAATGAGAATAATAAAATATCTGGCATTTTTATCATTACTATTGCTGCCGGCTTGCTCTTCTTTAATTTTAAAACCTGCGGATTTTGCATGGCCTGTCGAGACCGTATTGAAAGTCGACAGTACCGGAAATGTTAATATACAGCGGTATTCTATTACCTTTAATTCTCAAGAACTTTTCCTGGAAGAAACAAAAGATTCCTCTGCATATAAAAACCAGCAATTAAGAGTTATCAGAAATACAAACGGCTTTTATTTTATGACGGCAGAAAATTTTAAAAACGTTTATGTATTCAAAGTAAACAAAGGAGATTTTAGTTTGGATAACAAAATAGAAATTTCCGATTCTACCGGAATGCAAAATCCGGCTTTTAACCAGAGACCTCCATATATTCAATTAGTTTACGACAATAGTAAAAAAGTAAATTTAACCGAGAACGGCATTGTGAGAGAGGAGGCTAAAAAATGAAAAGAATAAACCCCTTTTTAGTTTTAATCGTCATTTTAATAGTTGCTTCCAATTTTATTATTGCACAGCAGGACTATCAAATTGTACAAAATTTTAAAGCGGAAACGCAAAAAATCCAGGATTCCATTAAGACAGCCTCTTCGCTGGCACAGCTGAAACAATTTCATGTTATGATCGACAGGTTTGAAAATAAATATATTGCTCATAAAAGTCTGTTGGATAATAGTCTTTACCCGGATAATTTTAACAAAACTTTTGAGAAATTAAATGATCAATTAAATCTTAGAGAACAGGATTTTACACAGATAACTACTTTAAAAGCCAAAGTTTCCGAGATGAAAATTCAAATCGATTCGTTGAATGTTAAAAGCGCTGCATTGATTGATCAAATACAGCTTATAAAGGGAAGTTACGTAAAAGATAAGGAAACAATAGCCAGACTTGAAAAAAGTATAAATGAACTTCGTTACTCTCTGCATAGGAGAGATAGACTTATTATGACTATGCTCGACAGTTTAATTCCTCCCTCGGTTATTGAAGGCGGCAAGCTTACTTCTTCGGAAAAAAGTCAAATTTATTCCAAAGCAAAGAAGAACGATATAATTTATAACATTAAGAAATCGATAAATGATAATATTAAATTTTTAGAGGTAACATCTCTTAACCTTGATGATATAAAATCAATTCGGAAACAACAGCATGATTTTTTAAAACTTTGGCAAGGAATAGGCCCGCAAATTCTGGATATTTATTCTGCTCACAGGCAAAGTATTAAAAATATGAAAGAAATCGATTCCGCATTTGCCTCATGGAATAATGCTATTAATAATGAAATATGGATTTCAATCCGCACTATATTTACAAACCATGGAATTAACCTAAATGATTTTTACAACGGAAATCAATTTACGGAAACATTAACTTCTTACATTGCCGATCAAATAAAAAATTCCAATGCGGATATGAAAACTGCAAAAAAAGCTTACAGAACTTTTGCCGACAGCGTATGGTACGTAACGGTTAAACCGGTTTGGATACCTTATTTAATAGAAAATAAGATGCTTACAAATACGCAATCGGATAATCTGACGATTAAAATATCCCAATGGCACAGCGCAGCTATTCCGAGTCCGTTTAACTGGCTTTATGTTGTAATTGCAGTTTTAGTTATAGTTATAATTATTTTATTGTTCAGGTTTAACTCTACAAGGAAGCAGGTAATAAAAAACGATGAAATAAAGAGCGATGAGAGTTCAACTTAAAATATCTTTTTAATTTTGCTCTTAGTTTCAAACTGAAAATTAAGCCGGAAGCAATAAAAAATATTTTGTTCCCGGCTTTATTATTTTCATCCAGATATCTTTGAACTTATTCTTTCTTCTATCAGTTTATTTAATTTTCTTTTTAGCTGCTCTTTAGCCGGTTCCGCCTGTTTAAAGATGGATTCGAATTTGGTAAATTCAAAAACTCTTACATCCTTAATTTCTGGGCGAATGTAAATATCGGGTTTTATAAATTTCAGTTTTTCCTGACTGATGGAATTCTGCATTATTTGATACGTGGTAAATACGGATTCAAAAGTAGGGGGATACTCTTTCCCATTGCTTGCTTTATACGCGGTTACATCTACCGCAACTGTTAAGTCGCATTCATTGAAAAGTATATCAAACGGCAACGGGTTAGATACACCGCCGTCGATTAAAATACTGTTATGAATTTTAACCGGTGTAAATAATCCGGGCAAAGAATAACTTGCCCTGATTGCCGGAAGAAGCTTCCCTTTATCAAGAATTACTTCTGTCTTTTCCCAATAATTAGTAGCAATAATTTTTAAAGGAATTTTAAGCTCTTCAAAAGAACTGACTTTCAAATAAGTCTTCATATGGTTCTGCAGTTTATCTCCCTTAATAAAACCCGATTTGACTAACTGCAAGTCGAACATCGTAAGCATATTTATTATATCGGAACGACGAAAGAAATCCGAAATTTTGCCGTTCTTGGGATATAACATATTATTCAATATAGCCCTCATCTCACGGGATGAATAACCGGCGGCATAAAATGCTCCTACAATTGCCCCTATACTTGAACCGGATATTATGGATGGCTTTAATCCCAATTCTTCAAATGCTTCTATCATCAACAGATGTGCTAAGCCTCTTGCCCCTCCGCTTCCGAATGCAATCCCAATTTTCGTCATTATGTTTCTGTAATATTATTGAATTAAAATTTGCCTTTAAATTTATTAAAGGAATTAATAGAAAAACAGTTAAAATTAATTATAAATTTTACGCAGGCAGTTTAGTCGGTATGCTAAAATAGTCTGTTTAAAATTATGCTTTAACTTGAAATACCGAGTCGATTATTGTTCCATCGACCCATTTAACGACAGCGACCACTTTATTCTTGTTTATCTTCGGCTTTGTCGGAGCTCCGCCGCAGATTTCATAAACCTCGTCTCTTATTTGCTTGATTGGTTTAATCGGCAGATTAGAATTTTTTACAGCTTTAATTAAATCTTTTCTTTTAGGATTTATTGCAATTCCTCTTTCGGTTACAATTACATCAATTAAATCACCCGGACCGCATAATGTTGTTACTTCATCAATTATCACGGGAATTCTATCTCTGAACGAAGGGACAGCGAGAATTGAACACTTTGAATAAAGACAATTCTGCCATCCGCCGATGCCGTGCAATAAATAACCATCGGAATGACTGACTACATTTGCATTAAAATTAACGTCTACTTCCGTTGCACCCAAAACGGCAACATCAACTATGGAAGCAAAATTTCCTTTACCGTGAAAATTGTAGCTTGTAAAGGGGCTTGTGTTAACATGATTTGGATTTTCTTTCATACTTCTTACACCTTCAAGATCAAAAGTTTGACCGTCAAGTATGTAATCCGTAAATCCCTCTTCCAATAGTTGAACTAGATATTTTGTACTTCCGCCTCTTACAAATCTGGCCTTAACACCTTTTGCTTTCATTCTTTCTTTGAAGTAAAGAACGAATGCAAGAGTGGTTCCCCCGGAACCGGCTTGAAAAGAAAAACCGTTTTTCATTATCCCGGCTTCTTCTATAAATTGAGCAACATATTCTGCAATTAACAGTCTATCCGGTGATTTTGTAATTTCGGTAGTACCTGAAACTATTTTTGATGAATCGCCAAGCGAATTAATTTTAACTACGTAGTCGACATTATTTCCTTGAATCTGCCAGGGCACACATGGGAAGGGAACTAAGTTATCCGTTACAACTACAACTTTGTCAGCATACTCGGAATCTGCCAGAGCAAAACCGATAAGACCGGAAGCAGAATTACCGTTAACGCCGTTTGCATTTCCGAATGGGTCTGCAGTAGGCGCAGCAATTACAGCTATGTCTATATGAACATCACCATCCTGTACAGCCTGGTATCTTCCGCCGTGTGATCTTAATACGCCTATACCTTTCATTTTACCGTGTGTTGTAAACCTGCCGAGAGGGCCGTTCATACTTCCTTCAATATGATGGATTGTTCCGTCTTCCAGGTATTTAATTAAATGTTCATGAATGGGAAAAGAAGCGCTGGGGAACCAGCGTATGTTTTTAATTCCCATAGAATGTATGGTATCGAATAAAATATTTGTTAACGCATCTCCGTTTCTTAAATGGTGATGAGTAGAAATTGTCATCCCATTTTTTAATCCTGCTTTTTTTAATGCTTCCTTAAGGTTTTTTACAACCTTATTTCCGTCATCCGGGAAGTCGATGCAAGTATTAATTTTGGGTTTTGCCTTGCTACCAGCAGGTTTATATTTATTTACTCCTTGGAACGGGATTTGCTTTTTACCGTTAACTTCTGTCGGTACTAATCTATTTGCTGCGTTTTTTACTAGTTTCATTTTTAATTATTTTAATTTATTTATTCTACATAAATTTAAATTCATTTGATAATTAATCGCCAATCGCTGCCCTATCATTCGATTGTCATTTGCTTCGCTGTCATTTTTAACAACCGAAATTTTAATGTAGGTAGTCAATCGTCATTTAATTGTATTTTATCCCAAGATTGCTTCTTCTTACCAATTGATCTAATGTAATTATTTAATTTTACTCCAATATTATTGATTTCTTTTTTAAATTTTTCAAAATCGTCGATACTAATTAGTCCTCTATTTGAGGCTTTTGTTAACCAAGTTTTTGTTTCATATAAAGAACCTCTTGAATAATAACAAAACTGCCTTCCCTCTTTGTAGAAAAATCTTCCAAATCCTTCACTAAGATTTGCTGCAATGGAATCAGCTGCTCGGATCAATTGTTTCCCCATGGTATCTTTTGTAAAATAATCCCATTTCATTACTATATCCCAAATTTCTTCTGCCATAGACATTGATAATTGATATACATTCAATTCATCAAGTTTCATAATCCCCTCCCAAATATAATATAAAAAAATTATTGATTAATTTTAGGACGAATTAACAATCAAATGACCATCGACTGACAATTGAATGACTATTTTATAACAGCAATTCTCTTCTTAATATTATTTCAAAGACATATTGTAATTATTTAAGCTTTGATAAAAATAAAATTCTTTTTGCCCGTTTTACAATAGGTGCATCAATCATTTTACTGCCTATGGAAACGACTCCCAAACCTTTTTTCTCAGCTTCTTCAAAAGCAACTACAATTTTTTTAGCTTTGTCAATTTCTTCCTGCGCAGGCTCAAATCCTTTGTGCACTACCTGAACTTGACGGGGGTGGATGCAGCCTTTGCCTTCAAACCCTAATGATTTGGCCTCCAAAACACTTTTAAACAGACCTTCCATATCACTTACATCAGAAAATACGGTATCTATCGCCTGAATTCTCGCAGCCTTTGCTGCATTTACTATCATTGACCTTGCAAAAAAGCTTTCTTTACCTTCGAGCGTTCTTTGTGTTCCAATGTCGGCCGTATAATCTTCAAGTCCGATTGTAAGCGCACAATTATTTTTAGATGCCGATGCAATTTCAAAAGCTTTTATTATTCCCAGCCCGCTTTCAATAATCGGCATGAAATAAATTTCATTTTTAATGTTTTGTTCTTTCTTTAACTTGTTTACCTCGGCTTCAACTTCTTGCACTTGCTCAGGCGATTCGCATTTAGGAATTAAAATAACATGAACATTATGCGGAACAATATATTTTAGATCGTTTAGTCCTTTAGGAAGCTGATTTATTCGTACCATTCTTTCTGAACCGTAAAAATCAACACTTCGTAAAGCATTTCTAACGATTAATTGAGCAGCGTCTTTTTCGGATGGTGAGACGCTGTCTTCTAAATCTAAAATTATTCCGTCGGGTTTATGCAAGCCTGCATTTAAGTAAAATTTAGGTTCGTTGCCGGGTAGATATAATCTGCTTCGCCGCAATCTGTCTTTAGAAGATTTATATAGTTTTTTTTTGTTTAATGGTAAGAGATATTCTTTTTCAATTTCCGGGAATAACCGCTTTACTGCCAATTCAAATCTTGCTGAAAGTACAAAGGGAAGTGCCCCGTTATCTTCCAGCAGAATGTTTGCATTTTTTATCCCGAAGAATTTACTCATTTCGGTAATTTGATTCTTTATCGAATCGCCATACATTGAAGCAACTTTGCTTTTTATATCAAGCTTAATTCCACCTGAAGATTTTACTTCAAGCTCAATATAACAATCAGAGCGGATTTTTTCTCCGCGTTTACCTGCAGAAGATTTAACTTCTAATTCTTTCATATAATTTCTCTTTTTAATAAAATTGTCGGCAAAATATTTCATCAATTAAACAGCTAGCAAATTCATAAATTCTTTTGCGCTTAAATTTTCGCAGTTTAAAATTGCTTTCTGAATTTCTTTTTGCCTGGCTGTAGATAATAATTTGGAAGAAAGAGCATTAAACTTATTCTCAAGATCTTCCATAGTCATCGGTTCTCTCGGATCACCTTTGGGATATTCCAAATATTCCGAAAATTCTCTGCCGTCTTTTGTTTTAACCAAAACTTTGGAGGGCTGTTTGGCCGGGAACATTTTTTCAAATTCAACGGAAGCTTCACCTTTAATTTTATCAATTACTTCCCAGATTTTCGGATCTTTCATTTTTTCTTCCGAAAATGATTCTGTAGTAATTTTATGATCGACTAATGCCGCAGCAATACAATAGGGAAGTGAATGATCTGCAGTTTCTCTCGATTCGGGTCTGTATTTATGCGGGTCAAAAAGAATATCGCATGCGCGTGCGATAGTTGTTACTGTTACAGATTCAATCTGATCGTAAGTTATATTATTTTTGGTAACAACTTTAAGTGTAGCGGTAATATGAGTATGGGTGAGCGCTTCCGTCGGAAAAGCTTTCATACCGCATTCAAGAATTTTGAAATTTTTTCCAAGATTATCGATTAATTTTTCCGTATCCCATTTCCATTCATCCAAAGAATCCCGTCCTTGCATTTTAACAGGATTTAACTTATTATTTTTTGAATCCCAGCCGAAGAAGCAGTCCATGAACCCTTCCTTGCCTTCGAAGACTGCTTCGGTTCCTGAAAATCCCTTTTGAGCCATTAATGCTGCAAATACACCCGACTGTACCGCCATCGGATCAACGGTATTTTTCATCATGGTTAGTTTGCCTGCAGTAGGACAGCCGATTGTATGATTATGACTGCCGTTAATCCCGATTGCATTAACCATTTGATCGACAGTTAAGCCTAAAAGTTTACCGGCTACTATAGGCGAAACAAATTGTGTTAAGGTTGCATGATGCCATTTCCTTTCACGTATACCCGGAACGGCAAATTCGCACAGTCTTTGTTCAAATTCATATGCCAGTACAATTGCTGTTATTACGTCCTTCATGGATGCGTCTGTCATTTCACCTGCGGCAAGCGCTGCCGGTATTAAATCCGAAGGATGCGAAGGGTCTTCTTTCCAGTAAATATCGTTAAAATCGAGTGCACGTATCATCAATGAATTAACAAGAGAAACATTTACCGCCGGAAGCTTATCGCCAAACCCAATTAACGTTGCTTCAGGTTTGCCTTCCATATCTTTGTATATGTCTCTTAATATATTTACATCTTTTGTATGATATCCTCCGAATGCACAGCCTATTGAATCGTATAGGTATCTTTTTACTTCATTAATTACTTTTTCGGGTAAATCTTCATATTTTAGATTTACTGCAAATTCTGATATTGTTCTTGAGATTGATTTGTTCATATATCGATTTTTATATAGTTATATTTTTTTATTTATAAATTAATTTGAAAATTAAATATTTTTTTTAACCCATTCTTCCAGGCCGCCTGTAACTATTAATTCTTGAGCTGCTTTTCCAACCGGATCGAAGGAATATTTTTTCTTTTCTATGCTGATCTCGGAATTCGTAAAATTGATTACAGCATTCATTCCGGTTTTAACAGTTAATTTATCTTCACCGAATTTGGTTTTCAAATCATTTACTAAATCCGGACATTCAAGAAGTAAAAAGCCGTTGTTAAGTGCATTCCTTTTATATGTTTCGTTTAGAGTACCGGCAATAACCAGCTTTATACCTCTATATTTTAATGCTGTTGCTGCCTGCTCTCTCGAGCTTCCTGTTCCGAAGTTAAATCCTCCTACAAGTATATCTCCTTCATTAACGATCTTTCCGAATTCGGGATCATAATTTTCCATAACGACTTTTGCCTGCTGTTCAGGAGTGAAATCATCAACATAAGTATATTTCCCGGGATAAATTCCATCCGTATTTAAATTATCTTGATAGCAAAAAATTATTTCGCCTTCAATTGTGCCGGGGAAATCATTTATGATCTCTACTTTAGAAGCAGATTTATCTTTCTTTTTATTTTCTATAATATCGGCATGAATATGATCCGGGCTGTATTCCCATGGATAATCAATTTTACCGGCAATTGCGGAAGTAGCAACCACTGCAGGTGAAGCTAAATAAGCCTGTGCATTCGGCGAACCCATTCTTCCTTTAAAATTTCTATTGGTTGCCGATATTCCTACTTCGCCATCTTTCAGAAGTCCCGTACCTAAACCAATACAAGGGCCGCATCCCGGCGGAAGGGGAATAGCTCCAGCATCTATTAAAGCCTGCCAATCACCTCTTCTTTCACTTTCCGCCTGTACTTCGCTCGATGCAGCAGCAATATAAAACTGTACACCTTCCGCAACCTTTTTGCCCCTGACAATAGAAGCTGCCTCAGCTATATCTTCAAGTCTGCTGTTAACGCATGAGACTAAATATGCTTTATCTATTTTTACTTCTTCTGCTTTTATTTCAGAAAGTGACGTAATTTTCTTAACAGTGTTCGGGCCTGAAACAAACGGCTGTATTGATGAAATATCGATTACCATTTGTTTGGCGTAAAATGCATCTTTATCAGCTGAGCACTTTAATTGATCAAGTTTGGATATTCTTCTTTTATTTAATCTCGGATGAACTCCTTTTCCGTCTTCATCGGAAGGAACACCTGCTAAACCTCTATTGGAAATAATATCAGCTCTTTCTTTTAGCCATTCAATTGTAAGTTCATCAATTGGAAAAACTCCTGCAAGAGCGCCCCATTCAGTTGTCATATTTGCGATAGTTAGTCGTTCGGAAATAGTAAGTTCTTTAGTGCCTTCACCAACAAATTCGATTGCATGATTTAATACTTCATCGTGATTGAAGAACCCGCATAAAGCAATTATCAAATCTTTGCCGGTTACTCCGGGTCTTAATTTCCCTTTTAATTCAGCTTTAACTATTTGAGGAACCTTCCACCAGGTTCTGCCAGTAGCCCAAATTGAAGCTGCATCGGTTCTAACAATTGGAGTACCAAGACAGCCTAGACCGCCGTACATATTAGAATGACTGTCGGAAGCTACAACCATTGTTCCGGGGAAGGCAT
The DNA here is from genome assembly GCA_964530445.1 of uncultured Ignavibacteriaceae bacterium. Classification (GTDB taxonomy): domain Bacteria; phylum Bacteroidota; class Ignavibacteria; order Ignavibacteriales; family Ignavibacteriaceae; genus FEN-1297. Next base: position 4,038 of record CAZHBJ010000033.1, on the reverse strand, counting down.
ACCCTTCTTCACACATTATTTGATGACCAATTCCTCTGCCTGCAGGGTAAAAATCCGCACCCATCGATTTTGAAAATTCTTCTATCTTTTTATACTTCTCTAAATTTTTTTCACTTTTATCCTGAACATTATGGTCGAGTGTGTGAACAACCTGGCGCGGATTTGCAAACTTAACGGCGCCGATACTTTTAAATTTTGGAATTACCGCGCCTGTATTATCATGAGTCATAACATAGGCAGGCTTAATAGATAAATAATCTCCGCTGTGTACTTCATGATTTTTGTTGAGTCCGACAGCATATCTTTGAGCGATTTTTTCGATTAATGTTTGTCCCATTTTTTTCTCCCGAAATGTGTCATTACGAATTCCGATTTATCGGAATGAAGAAATCTATATATATAGGATATCAAAATTATAAAGATCTTCCCATTTATTATTTAGTGAATTTATTAATTCTATTTTCTTTTTTATTGAACAGGCTTTTACTTGTGTTTCCCTTTTTATTGCATCTTGAGGATTATTAAAAACTTTATAATAAACCGGCTTTTCTACATTATATTTTTTAGTGAAACCATCAATAAACTTTGCCTTATGTTTCCAAATCCTACTTTTTAAGCTATTAGTTAAACAAGTATACAATACAGCACTATTTTTATTTATTAAGATATATACATAATAATTTTTCATACTAAAATTTCAGATCGCTTCTCTCGAAGACTCAATAGCAATACCAAACCATTAAGCTTTAAACGGATCAAAGCTTACAAAGTCTGCGTGATGAACAATTATAGATTCAACAGTTCTTTTTCCAAAATCGCCTTCCTTGGAGTGTGTTGCAATGATATGCTGTACTTCCGGAGGAACACTAAACCTGTCTGCAATTGCTAAGCCGCTGAACGGATGTCTAACAAGTTTTCCGGCTTCGCTTGTGGTCAATTTATTATCTTTAATTTCATATTCCAAAAGCTTGCCTACATCAATTAAAATAGCACCGGCAGTTAAAATATCCATATCAATTTTAATTTGATCACCGAAATTTTTCTTCATTACATTGGCCATTTCAACGGCAAGCTGAACTGCCGTCCTCTTATGTGTCATAAAAGTAATATTGCAGTCTTTAATTAATAATGAAAAAGGAATTACTTTTAAATCTTCGGCACTTAGTACACTATTTTCAACTGCATAGATCCAGCAATTAATAACTTTTTCTTTTAATTCTTTATTCTTTATCCATTCAATTTCGGGCCAAATTTCCAGAATTTTTTCGCGCATTTTGTCCTCATAATTAAAACAAAACCCATCAACGGAAGAGGGGATTAAAAATGTTTGTTAAAGATATTTTATTATTTCGTCCGTCATTTGCTGTGTTGTACAGGCGCCTTTATCAAATACAGCCGGTCCGCCTTTTAATTTAAGCATATCGTAGGTCTGCACTTTACCTTCTTCAACAACTTTTGCAGCAGCTTTTCTTATCTTTTGTGAGATTTCATTTTCTCCGAGATGATCCAGCATCATGCATGCACTCAATATCATTGCAATAGGATTAACAATGGAAGGGTTTAACTCCTGGTATTTAGGAGCAGATCCGTGAGTCGGCTCGAAAACAGCAACATCTTTACCGATATTAGCACTGCAAGCGAATCCCAAACCTCCGATGAGTCCGGCAAATCCGTCGCTGATGATATCGCCAAACATATTTTCTGCAACAATAACTCCGTAAATTTCAGGATTTTTTGTCAGCCACATCATCTGTGCATCGATGTTAGTATCCCATAATTGAATTTCCGGATAATCCTTTGCAATTATTTTACCTTCTTTGAACATCATTCCGGATGTTTCTCTAAGAACGTTCGGTTTTTCACAAATTGTTACATTGGAATAACCGAATTTTTTTGCGTATTCAAATGCTTCTCTAATTATTCTTCGGCAAGCATTACGGGACATAATCCTTGTTGAAACAGCAAGGTCTTCACTGGGGACATTTTTAAAAGCTTTCATTTTAGGATGAGTTTCGAGCGCATCTCTAACATTTTTAGGCGGGTTTGTCCATTCAACTCCGGCGTATAAACCTTCGGTATTTTGTCTAAAAATAACAGCATTAACATTAGGTTCTTCAAATCCGTTTTTAGTTCTTCTTATAAAGTTTAAAGGATTCCCTTTAAATGATTGACAAGGTCTTATACATAAATCGAGATTAAAATGTTGTCTTAATCCTACAATAGGACTAAAATACACAAAACCTTTATCTTGTAACGAAGCATCCAATTCTTTTGCGGCTGCATCTTTCGGTTTGCTGGTAATAGCGCCGAATAGGCCGATTTTATATTTTTCCAATAGATCTATAGTTCGCTGAGGTAATGCATTTCCTTCTTTGCACCAGAACTCCCATCCGATATCTGCATGAACATATTCGGCTTTAAATCCAGCTGCATCTAAGATTTTAAGAGCTTCCGGAAGAACAGTCTTACCAATTCCGTCACCCGGCATTGTTACAATGGTTTTCATAGTGGAAACCCCTCAAAAATAATTAAAAAAATGACTGTCCAAACTTAAATAAACAAAATAATCCAAGCAAGAATGAATAATGCTATGTATTATTTAAGTTGTTTTAATTATTAAATTAAACGAATTTTTATAAAAATTAATTTTGAGTCGATTTACCTTTTTAATTAAAAATTTAAATGAAATATTCGATAATATTATTAAGCTAAAGCTCAAAATTTATTGAAGTTAAAGCAGAATTGATTGCAATTACAAGTGAACTTATTTAATTTGGTCGTCAAATAAAATTTGAATTTTTAAAAAGTGGATATCGAAGAAGATAAATTTAATTCAACATCGGGGAAATACTTTAAGTTGCATAATTCAAAAGCTGGAAATCAAAATAAAAAAGATAGTCCTCAGGATTTTGATAACATAACCTCAAAACTGGAAGAATTAATAGTTTCAGCTGAAGAAGCCTATCAAAATTTTAAGCTTATTTCAAAAATTTCCTTAGATGTCTTTCTAAGAATCTCCGAAATAGGGGAAATTGCTTATATAAGCTCATCATGTAAAGAATTATTAGGATATAATGAAAATGAAATTATAGGGCATTCGATATTGGAATTTATTCCGGAAAACGAAGCCCAAAATTTTCATAATGCGATTGACAGTCTATTTAAAAATAAAGAAATAATTGGTTTTAGGACCAACATAATTCATAAAAACAACAATATTATTCCAGTCGAGCTAAATGCTCAGGCTATAAAAACAAATGGAAAATACGCTGGTTTGGGAGCAATACATGCTGTAAAGGAAAGTGAGTTACCCGAAGAGAAATTTAAAAGTTCGGAAAAAACTTTTAAAACACTATGGGAAAAATCTGTTGCCGGTATGAGGCTGACCGACAAAAACGGTATTGTAGTATTGTGTAATAATGCTTACGCCGAAATGGCCGGTAAAAGTAAAACGGAAATAGAGGGTAAATTATTCTCTTTAAATTATGAAAGTAAATCTTCACAGCATATTTTAGACTCTTTTATTACATCATTCCGTAGAAAAAGCTTTAAATCCCATGAAGAAAAAAGTATCACACTTTGGAACGGCAAAAAGTATATCTTGGAACTGACTAATACATTTGTAGAAACCGGGAATAACGAGACAGTTTTACTAACAATATTCAGAGATATAACAAAACAGAAAACAGACGAGCTGGAACTAAAAAAGAAAGATAAACTTCTTCAAGGTATTGCCGAGGCAACCAGGTCATTAATTTCTTTGAATGATCCCACTTTAGCCTTTAGCAAAGCGTTAAAGACTTTGGGAACTGCTGCTGAGATTGACCGTGTATATATTTACAGACATAGGACAATTGAAGAAACCGGCGAGATGTATGTAAGCCTTTTATATGAATGGGCATCCGAAAAGACGGAATCTCAAATTTTAAATCCCTCTTTTCAAAAGCTTTCTTATTCAAGATTCGAATCTCTCAGCTTTTATAAAAATTTTTCAAGCGGGAAATCATTAAAATTTCTTATTAAAGATTTGCCTAAAAA
>CAZHBJ010000032.1:0-25214 GCA_964530445.1 uncultured Ignavibacteriaceae bacterium | reverse complement strand
CTGCATAGCTGCATGCAAACATACATTTCTGCAGTACTATTTCTTGATAGCTATTTATTTCTTACACATAATTTTATAATATTCTACTATGCGTTCCAATAATGTGAGGCAAACCATTATTAGCTGACTCGTAAATGAATTGGCGTGTCGCAGGTGATTGATTTGGAAGGTTAATTTAATTTTATCAATCATCATTAAATAATCAAAAAGTGCGATTCGGTTAAAGAAGTCAATATTAAGAAAGGTACTAAAAAAACACTGCAAAATGCTCCTGTTGATGTTGGAGATAAAGAGGAAAACATCAGGAAATTGTACGAGAAATTAAAACAGGAAATGAAAGGAAAATAAATTAATTTAGCATGAAAAAGCATAATAGAACTTCAGAGATTTTATTTTTCCTATTATTGGTTCTTGCATCATGTACTTATGGCCAATCATGGATAAGAGTAAATCAAATTGGTTATTTAGAAAAATCTATTAAAGCCGCAGTTCTTTGCAGCAAACTAGATATATCGCCTACTCAATTTGAACTTTGTGATGCTCTTACTAGTAAAGTTGTTTGGAAATCAAAAGATATAAAACCTTACGGGGAATATGGACCATTTAAAACTACTTTCAGATTAAACTTTTCTAAGTTCGAAAAGAAGGGTGCATATTTTATTAAAATAGAGGATGTAAAATCTCCCAGCTTTAGAATAGCAAATGATGTTTACGACGGTTCAGCAGATTTCCTTCTTAAATATATGAGAGAACAGCAATGCGGCTATAATCCGGTGCTAAAAGATTCATGTCATACTCACGATGGATTTATAATTTACGATCCGCCGCGTGACTCAACTTTTATTAATGTTGTTGGAGGCTGGCACGATGCATCCGATTATTTGCAGTATGTAACAACATCGGCAACTGCTGTTTTTCAAATGCTCTTTGCTTATCAGCAAAATCCAAATTCATTTGGTGATAAGTTTGATGCAAATGGTAATCCCGGTGCAAACGGAATACCCGATATTCTTGATGAAGCTAAATGGGGTCTTAATTGGCTGGTAAAAATGAATCCTAAAAAAGATGTAATGTTCAATCAAATTGCAGATGATCGCGACCATGCTGGTTTTAGACTTCCCGATAAAGATTCCGTCAATTATGGAATTGACCTTGAGCGGCCGGTCTATTTTTGTAACGGAAAACCGCAGGGTTTGTTCAAATATAAAAATAAAACAACCGGAATAGCATCGACAGCGGGAAAATATGCTTCGGCTTTTGCTCTCGGATCTCTAATCCTGAGAAAGTATTACCCGGAGTTTTCCAAAATGATCAGGCAAAAAGCAATTGATGCTTATGAATTTGGTTTGAAGCATCCCGGCGCCTGCCAAACTGCACCTTGCAAATCCCCTTATTATTATGAGGAAAAAAATTGGACCGATGATATGGAATTGGCAGCCGTTCAATTAAACGAAATTACAGGTGATAAAAAATATCTTAAGGATGCTGTTAAGTTCGGGAACCAGGAACCGGTAACTCCCTGGATGGGAGCCGATACGGCAAGACATTATCAATGGTATCCATTTATTAATTTAGGTCATTATTATTTATCAGTTGCTTCGAACAAAAAAACGGATGAACACTTTATTAAATTTTTAAAAGAAGGAATTGATAGAGTTTATCAGCGCGGAAAATCTAATCCGTTTTTAATTGGTGTACCTTTTATCTGGTGTTCAAATAATCTTGTGTCGGCTATAGTAACTCAGTGCCATCTTTATTATAAACTGACCAATGATCCTACTTATCTTCCAATGGAGGCAGCGCTTCGCGATTGGCTTTTCGGATGCAATATTTGGGGTACGAGTATGATTATTGATTATCCTGAAGACGGCACTTCACCGAAAGATCCCCATTCGGCTTTTTGGGTTAGAGCCCATATTAAAATACCGGGCGGTCTTGTTGACGGTCCCGTTTATACAACTATATTTAAAATACTTAGAGGATTAAGATTAACCAAACCAGATGCATTTAGCGAATTTCAATCTCACGTTGCTGTTTATCATGATGATTACGGGGATTATTCTACCAACGAGCCCACAATGGACGGAACAGCAGGTCTTACTTATTATTTGTCTGCTCTTCAAAAAGAAGGGAATGATTTGCAAGAACGAAAGTAAATTATAGAAATAAGATTTGTACAGATCAAATAGTTTTGCAAAAAAATATAAGTTAATTTTTTAAATAAGGCTATCGATTGTAAATGATATTTAAAATAGGTTTAAGGTTAATATTTTTAATCTGCGATAATATGTAAAATCTGCGTCATCTGCGTGCTATTTTTTAAAACTTCGAACCGTAACAAATTACATGCGGATAAACTTGTATTGCAGTGGAAGGGAAGCGGTAGTAGTTTAAATTTCTTTTTAAAAGATTCCAAAACCAGCCGTTTCCAGGCAGTGCTTCAAAGTTCAAGTCTAATCCAATGTAAAACCGATGATTACCCCCGCCAAGATTATCAAGCTTTTCAACGCTGTGCCCGATTGCTAAATTTATAAATCCGGGATAAAATTTTCTAATATTTTACGGCGGCAGGTTATGAACATTTATGCTTAACCAATCATAAGTACTTTCATAATCATTAAAAATTACTCTGTTCCATCCATGTTAAATCTATCTGACGGATAAAAACTGATTTTAAAAATAAAATTTTAAGAACATGTATTTTATTTTGAAAAACCGGATAGGCGAAACCAAGTGCATCCGCAGTAAAATCTCCACAGCTAAATCCCATTTGTAAAGAATAAATGAGGATTTGAATAATAAAATTTAAATGCATAGATAAAAAGAAAAGCAGAGTTATATTTGTAAGTAATTATTTTAAAGTTGTTTTAATAACTCGGGCGTTTGTTATGGAACCAAAATGGCTGGAATGGGCGAAAAGTCTTTCTGCAATTGCGCAAAATGGACTGACATATTCGGAAAATAAATTTGATATAGAAAGATTTAAACAGATAAGAGAAATTGCCGCGCAAATGATGTCTGAGAATTCTGAAGGTGATCTTGAATTTATTAAAGATTTATTTGAAAATGCCGAAGGCTACCAAACTCCGAAGGTGGATGTTAGAAGTGCAGTCTTTAAGGATAATAAAATTTTGCTGGTTAAAGAAAAAACCGACGGGGGATGGACTTTGCCCGGAGGCTGGGCAGATCCAAATGAATTGCCTTCGGAAGCGGCAGAAAGAGAAGTTTTTGAGGAATCCGGGTTTAAAGTAAAAGCCCAAAAGGTGCTGGCAGTTTATGACAGAGCAAAGCAAGGGCATTACCCGCCGTTTCCTTTTCATATTTATAAATTATTTTTTCTTTGCAGGATAACCGGCGGAGATAAAAAAACAAGCATAGAGACAGAAGATGTTGAATTTTTTAGTGAAGAAAGTATTCCGTCTTTATCAGTTTCCAGGACAACTGCCGCTCAAATTCATCGGTGCTTCGAACATTTTCGTAATAAAACTTTGCCGACTGATTTTGATTGATTTGATTTTTACTATTTTTTATTTCCATATATTCTTCAGGTTCAGCTAAATTTTTAAATCCAAGCTGTGCATAAAATTTATGAGTGTCTGAAATAACCGGCAGCCATCTTTTTATATATTTTAACCGGGCTAATTTAGTATGGTTTGAATTAATTTTTTACCGATTCCATTTCCGCGGTATTTTTCTTAAATAAAAACATCTTCCAGGTAAGCAAAAATAGAATAGCCGGTAACTACACTTGCAAAACCTATTTGCTCATTTTTATAATAAATTCCGAAACACAGTGATCTTTCAATGGATTTATCTATAATTTCTGTAGGTCTGTTCTTGGGAATGTAAGCCGTACTTAAAAAATTATGTATAAACTTTAAGTTACATTTAGACTTATCTGTAGTTACAATTAATTTATCAAATTATTAAATCCGATTGGATATAGAATTGCGATGATAAACTTAGAGATAAGTTTGTTGTTAATCTATCGAAATAATGTATATCATGGAAATGGAGATTAACCAACCCAATTTTCTGCAAAAGTACTTTTACGGTTTTGTATCCCTTTTTCCATCACTAATGCATTTGATTTGACCAGGATGGTCGGTATTTCCGACGAACTCAAAATTTTACGTGCTACACTTCCGGTTACCATATTGGTTAGCCCCGTCCAGCCGTGAGAAGCAATTACAATCAAGTCGATATTATGGTGACGGGAATAGTTTAAAATTTGCTCATGCGGTTTCCCGGGATCAAGAGCTTCAATTATTTGTACGCCATGAAGTGAAATTTTATTAACAAATCTTCTTAGCTCCTCCTCGGCTTCAAGAAATCTTGATCTTTCAAATCTCAATTCGGAAAAATTATCATTAAAAGGTTTTGAGCGATTTATGGATTCGATAATGTGCAGTACATGGAGAGAAGATTTATTTTGCCGGGCTAAATAATGAGCAAATTCCAGGGCATGAATTGAATTTTCAGAAAAATCCGTCGGAACAAGAATGTTTTTATAGCTTAACATTTTTGCCTCCTATTTTTAATACCCTCTTTTGCCTTACGTCTCCTTAAATTGTTAAACCAACAATCCGGTTAATTCCTTTGTTACTTCAGTTAAATCAAAAGGCTTATAAAATATTGAACTTGCATATTTTCTCAATTTACTATCGTAAGCTTTTGAATTCTTCTCATAAACATAAGTAAGAATAATAGGAATACTTGGATTTTGTTCTCTTAATTCTTTACAAGTTTCCTCAATGGCTTTTGTCGGTTCGGCATCGATTATTATCATATCGAATGTAATATTTTTTGCCATTGTACGCAATACATCCAAATCTGTTGTTGTTGATACGCTATAATCGTTCTGTAAATACATCAATAGACTTAAACAAATGTTGGAATCAGAGCTATAAACGAGAATACTTTTCATTATAGAAATTGAAAAATTGCGAAAATAAATTAATTAGAGACAATTAGGCTAAAATATACAAGGCGATTTGCGTGCCAGAAAAAACTGATTGGCGGAGAAGAAGAATTATTTGTTTTTAGCCGATTTTTTCAGTTTGATGTTCAAATCGAATGGAGAAGCTAAAATTTTTTATAGCTTATTGTTCCCGCTTGTGAAAATGGCAAAACCGGCATTTTAAGAATTGAGAAAACCACATTTAGCTTATACAAGATTTTTGTATATTTTTGCTTTAGGCCTTAATATCTAATTCTTTCAACTTTCTGTATAAGGTTGAAAGCCCGACCTTTAAAAGCTCGGCGGTTTTTTCTTTATCAAAGTTATTGTTTTCCAGTGCTTTATAAATATAGTCTCTCTCAAATTTTCTAACTGATTCTTCCAATGAACCCATCTTTGAAAAGTCGGTTGAGCCTGTTTTGGAATTAAAAGTTTGTGGAAGGTCTTTTATGGTAATAAAATCTGTTTTACAGAAGATAACGGCTCTTTCCATAATATTTTCCAGCTCTCTTATTTCACCTTTCCACTCATAAGCTATTAAAGCTCTTATTGCCTCAGGATCAATTCCTTTAATATTTTTATTCATTTCCGTTCTGTATTTACTTAAGAAATGATCAGCTAAGAGAGGAATATCTTCTTCTCTATCTTTCAAAGAAGGTAAATTAATTTCAACAATATTTAATCTATAGTAAAGGTCCTCTCTAAATCTGCCTCCATTAACTTCTTCTTTTAGTTCTCTATTTGTAGAAGCAATAAATCTTACATTAACAGAAATTGCAGATGTAGAACCGACCGGTGTATATTCTTTTTCTTGTAAAACTCGAAGCAGCTTAACCTGAAGCTGGAGCGGTAATTCGCTTATTTCGTCCAAGAATAATGTACCGCCGTCTGCTGCCTTTACCAGACCTTCTTTGTCCGAAATTGCACCAGTAAAAGCACCTCTTTTATGCCCGAATAATTCGCTTTCAATAAGGTTTTCAGTAATAGTTCCGCAATTTACGGCAATTAAAGGTTTCCCTTTTCTTTTACTATTATAATGAAGAGCTCTAGCCACAAGTTCTTTTCCAGTTCCACTTTTACCTGTTATAAGTACCGTAGTATCGGTTTCGGCAACCGTTTGAATCATATCATATATTTTTTTAATTGCCGGACTTTTTCCAACGATATTTTCGAAATCAAAATTGCGCTGGACCTCTTTTCTTAACAGCCTGTTTTCCAGCAGCAGGTTTTTTACTTCGAAAAGCCTTTTAATTTTTATTAGAAGCTCGTCAAATTCAACCGGTTTTAAAAGATAATCGCTTGCACCGCTTCTTAAAGCACAAATTGCTGTATCTAATGAACCGAACGCTGTTATTATAATTACCGAAGTTTGTATGTTTAGCTTTTTAATTTCTTCCAGCAATTCAATGCCTTTCATTTCAGGCATTTCCAGATCGGTTATTACCAGATCATAGGTTTCCTCAAGAAGTTTATTATATGCAGCCAAACCATTTTCAGCTTCTTGTACATAATAGCCTTCTTTTTTCAAAACAAAAGTTAATGATTCTCGTATTATGTCCTCGTCATCAACTACTAATATTCTTTCTGCCATAAAATGTACCCTTTTCTAAGGTTGAATTGGTAATGTGATTGTGAATGTAGTTCCCTTTAGCAATTTGCTGTCTACTTTAATATTGCCTTGAAAGCTTTTAACAATTCCGTAGCTTACCCACAGCCCAAGCCCGGTGCCTTTGCCTTCTTTCTTTGTTGTATAAAAAGGTTCAAAAACTTTAGATAGGTGATCATCGGAAATGCCTTTCCCGGTATCTTCAAATGAAATGATAACTTCATCGTCGTTCATTGAAGAGTTTACAAGTATTTTATCCTTTTTATTATTGTTTTTGTTTTCCGAAATTGCATCTACTGCATTAAGCAGAATATTAACGAAAATCTGCTGGATTTGATCCGATATTAAAGGAAGCAAAGGTATTTTATTATTCAAGTTTAAGTCGAAAGCTATATCTTTAGCCTTAACCCCTACCTTTACAATTTCTACAGCTTCAACAATATTTTGATTTATATCTGTTAATTGCAGTTCGTAATTGGAAGGCCTGGAAAAGTCTACTAGGTCCCTAATTATTTTAGAAATTCTGGTAACCTGTTTTTTAATAAGTTCTAATTTATCTTTTGCAAAATCGTCGGTTGTAGAGCGCTGAACAACCTGTACTAATGCGGAAATTGAGGCAAGAGGATTTCCAACTTCATGTGCAACCCCCGCTGCAAGAGTTCCAATGCTTTCCATTTTTTGAGTATGTATTAACTGTTTCTCAAGTAATTTTTTTTCCGAAAGATCTCTATGAATACCAAAATATCCCGTTACTTTTCCTTCATGGTCCAATATCGGCGATATTAAAAGCTGTGTATAAAAAGGTTCGCCGCTTTTTCTTCTATTTTCAACCTCACCTACCCAAACTTTACCGGAGGAAATTGTATTCCACATCCTCATCCAAAATTTTTTTGAATGCTTTCCGCTGCTGAATATATTGGGATTTTTTCCTATTAGTTCTTCCTTACTATAGCCGCTGGCGTCTATAAAAGCTGGATTTACATAAACCATTTTCCCCTGTAAATCGGCAATTTGTACGGGATTAACTGTATTTTGAGCAACATAATAAAAACGCATTAACTCTATTTCTCTCTGCCTAACTGCGGTAATATCTTTTGCAAGCACAAAACAATCTATTGATCCCGATTGCTTATTACGGAAGGAGTACGGCCTAAAAAACAAATCCACATCATAAATTCTATCTCCGGATTTGAATTTAGAATACGTACTAGCTTCTCTATCATCATTAATGCATTGGCTAAAAACAGATTTAGTTTTCGAAACAAATGATGGTTCTACAAAATCAAAAAAATTTTGACCCGCCAAATTACTTTCTACTATTTTTAGAGTGTTGTATACAGCATTATTCAAAGCTAAAATCTTTCCTTCATCTGAAATGACAAAACACATATCCAAAAAAGATTCAAATAATTCAAAATCGAACTTGAATTCCTTGTTCATTTATTTTCTTTGCAAAGTTTCAGAATAATATTGATTAGACTACTTAATGCAAAGATATAAAAACCAATAGTTTAAAAAAACTAATTATCAGCCATTACTATTTGAAATGCTAAAAAAACACATATAAAATAATGCCAACTTTATTTCTGATCCTTCCCTTATTATCCTTTTAATTGAATGTAAAAGTATATGATAATTTAAATTAAAAACAATTTATGATTAGCATTTAAATGTGTTTCCCAATGGTGAGAATATATTTTTTTACGCTTCCAATCACTGAGAATGGGGAATGCGGTTTTTGATTAAAAATATAATATTTAATAAGATCGGATAATGAAAAACCTTTGGAATGAAGATTGTATATATTAGTGAAAAATAATGTGATCAGGACTTTGCAAATACATTATTTAGGCTTGAAAAAATGATTTAATGTTCTTTTTTTGTTGATTTTTTAAAGAAATATAGCCTTTTTAATTTTGTTTTTTTTGATTTTAAAAGGTATTTAAGAGTTTATAGCATACTGTAATTGGAATAAAAGCTCCGGTAATTTCATAAGTAAATTTATCAGATCTTTTAATCGAATTAAATAGTATGGGTAAAATATTGCCTCTCTTCTTTAAGCCCACCTTGGGGCATAGTGAATGTTGATCCGCAAGTAGACCGCTGTGCCCCAAATGTTTTTTAAACGAAACTAATATCCAAATTGAATTTTTAAATTTCAACCAAAAATACGCATGTGAAATATCTGTGTGACGAGAGGTACATAAATCCTTATTTGTTTAATTATAATGAATTAAGAAAATTTTCTATTAGATTTTGTAGCTGATCGAACTCTATTAAAAAAGCATCGTGCCCGTAAATGGAATTTAATTGTGCAAAATGAGCTCCATGTATCATAGAGGCAATTTCAATTTGTTCGTCAATAGGGTATAATACATCACTTGAAATACCGATATTTAAACTTTTAGCTTTTATGCTTCCAAGGGCATCTTGAACAGAACCCCTTTTATAACCGACATCATGTAAATCCATAGAGTTTGAAATATACAAATAGGTGTTTGCATCGAATCGATTAACCAGTTTTTTACCCTGATAATCAAGATAATTCTCTATTTGAAATCGCTCTCTCTTATTAAATACATTATCCACCCCTGAAAGAATTTCTCTGCCGAATTTTGAATTAAATGATACTCCGCTTCGGTAGCTGATCATTGCGATCTTACGCGCAAGACTTAAACCTCTTAGCGGCTGGGAGCTGTAATTACCATTCTTCCAATCATCATCGTTAATAATTGCGTCTCTTGCCGTTTCATTTAAAGCAATACTCCAGGGTGAATGTTTGGCAGAAGTAGCTATGGGAATAATGGAATGAATAAAATTAGGGTACATAATTGCCCATTCCAAAACCTGCATTCCACCTAATGATCCGCCCGCAGCAGAAATTAATTTGGTTACTCCTAATTTTTTCAATAATAGAAATTGAACCTTAACCATATCGCGCACAGTAATAGAAGGAAATTCGACTCCGTATCTTTTCCCGGTAATCGGATTAACCGAAACAGGACCTGTAGTTCCATAGCAACTGCTTAAAAAATTAGGACAAACAACAAAATATTTTTCAGTATCGAATACTTTTCCCGGACCGATTAATTCATCCCACCATCCTTTTTTTCCTAAAAACATTTGATTGTACTTATATAAGAATTCTTCGTTTTTGGAATTCTCCAGTTCCGATTCGGTAATTGTTCCTGCAGCATGCGCATTTCCTGTTAATGCATGACAAATTAATACTGCATTATCACCCGCACTATTTAATGTTCCGTATGTTTGATATGCAGCCTGAACGGCGTCGAGCTTTTCTCCCGATTCAAGTTTTAAGAATTCATTATTACCAAACAATTCAATGAAACTGGTTTTTGATTCCATTTGTATTGATTCTTTCAGTGCTGTTTCCATTTTATTTTTTTTCAAAGTTTTAATTTAATAATTAATAAAATACAAAATTATACTAACGGGCGTGTTAAAATTAATTACCACTGCCCGTTAGAAATTTTAAAATTGCTTAAGCACTTACCTTCTGATTTACTGCAGCATTTATGGCTTCATCGAAGTCTGCAATAATATCGTCAATATGTTCTAATCCGACGGATACTCTAATTTGTTCCGGTAATACTCCTGCTTCTTTTTGTTCTTTTTCACTTAACTGCTGATGTGTTGTTGAAGAAGGGTGAATTACAAGAGTTTTTGCGTCGCCTACATTTGCCAATAAGCTGGACAGCTGAACATTATTAACAAATTTCTTACCGGCTTCAATTCCGCCTTTAATACCGAACGATAGCATAGATCCGAACAAACCGTTTCTTAAATATTTTTTAGCTATCTGATGATACGGATGGCTTTCCAAACCCGGATACCAAACCCATTCAACCGCAGGGTGCTGTTCGAGCCACTTTGCCAATGCAAGACCGTTTTGGCAATGTCTATCTATTCTCAGAGAAAGAGTTTCTAAACCTTGAAGCAATAAAAAGGAATTAAAGGGACTAATTGCCGGTCCTAGATCTCTTAATCCTTCAACTCTTGCACGGATAATAAAAGCAATATTACCGAATTGAGAACCCTTTCCGAAAATATCATTGAAAACCAAACCATGATACCCCGGTGAAGGTTCGGTAAAAATAGGGAAGTTACCGTTTCCCCAATCGAATTTACCCGAATCAACAACCACACCGCCTATCGAAGTGCCGTGTCCGCCGATCCATTTGGTTGCAGATGCAGTAATAATATCCGCTCCATGATCGAAAGGTCTTACAAGATATCCTGCTGCCCCGAATGTATTATCGACAATTAAAGGGATACCGTGGCGGTGAGCTATTTCGGCTATCTCTTCAATATTGGGAATATTTAATCTAGGATTTCCAATAGACTCTATATACAAAGCTTTTGTTTTGAGATCAATTAATCTTTCAAATTCCTGCGGATCATCTCCTTCAACAAATTTAACGTTTATTCCAAGCCGTGGCAGAGTGACTTTAAATTGATTATATGTTCCGCCGTATAACATGCTTGTAGAAACTATATTTTCGCCGGCTTGGGCAATTGTAGTTACGGCAATTAATTGTGCTGCCTGACCTGATGCTGTGGCTAATGCCGCTGCACCGCCTTCGAGTGCCGCAATTCTCTTTTCAAAAACATCGGATGTCGGATTCATAATTCTCGTATAAATATTCCCGAATTTTTGCAGTGCAAATAAATCTGCGGCATGCTGTGCATCGTTAAAATTAAACGAGGTGGTTTGATAAATCGGTACAGCTCTGGCGCCGGTTGTCGGGTCGGGTTCCTGTCCCGCGTGCAATTGCAAAGTTTCAAATTTGTAATCGCGTTTTCCTTTTTCGTTGCTCATTGTTCTATCCTTTCGTTTATGATTTGATATATATGTGAAAAACTTTTTATGATTAATTTTTTATCAACTAAATCTTTATTCAAAAAAAAACCTCTTCGGAAAGATTAATCGAAGAGGTTTTAATAACTTCTTCTCTCATCTTTCCCTTGCTGGCTCTAAAGTCAGCGGGCAGGAGGTAGCACCATGGCTTCCGGTTATGCCGGAACGGTTGCTAAGGTTTCACAGGGCCTGATCCCTCAACCTTTCTCGATAAGAGCTTTAATATTTAATTTATTTTATGTCATAAGCATAATAAAAAAACCCTTCTCAATTTATTCATCGGGAAGGGTTAAGTCTAAAATTTTATTTACTTAAAGATTAGGCTGTGACCTCCCGGGATGACATACACATCATCATACAACAGCAGCACATGCCCATCATGTTTTTATTTTCTTTAATATTTTTAATTTCGCTATTCATTTTAATTAGGGACAAAAATAATGCATTAAATTACTTATGTCAATAGAAATTTAATTATTATTATTCCTTTTTTATCAAATTGTGACCTAAAAAATTATTTTTACAATTATAACTAATCAGCACTATAAATTTTCGAAGCCTTTTCGGCTGAAGTGGTAATTCCTTTTATCATTGCCGAACTGAACCCGTTATGCTCCATTTGATTTAAACCGGAAATTGTAATTCCTCTTGGAGTTGTAACCTTATCCACCTCACTTTCCGGATGACTGTTGGTTTTAACCAAAAGCGAAGCCGCTCCCAATGCGGTTTGGGCTGCCATAAAAATTGCGTCTTCCGAGTGAAAGCCTATTTCAATTCCGCCTTGAGATGCTGCCCTTACGGCTCTTAAAAAAAATGCTATTCCGCACGCGCATAATGCAGTTGCAGGTACAATCAGTTCTTCTTCAATTACAAGTGTTTTACCGACCGAATCAAAAATTTCTTTTGCAACTGCAAGTGCACTGTTAGTTTTAGTATCAGCAGCTAAACATGTCATCGATTCATGAATTGCGATTGCGGTATTGGGCATTGCTCTTATAACTTCAACATTTTTCCCGGTTAATTCTTTAATCATTTTAATGCTGGCGCCGGAAACGACGGAAATGATTAAGTGATTTTTTTCATCAATTGCATCGCTGATATCTTTCAGCAGCTCTTCCAATTGTTTCGGCTGAACTGCAATAATAATTATCTCGGAATCTGCAACCGCTTGTTTGTTATCTCCGGTAATCTTAAAACCTTTCTCTTCATAACTTTTTAATGAGTCGATTTTCCTTTTTGTAATGTAAATTTTTTTTGAGGGATATAAATTGGAAGTTTCTAGTCCCTCTGCTATTGCCAGCCCAATATTTCCGCCGCCTAAAATTGCTACGTTCTTTTTTGATCCCATTTATATTCCTCCTTAAATAAAATATGGTTTTAAAAATTGCTTGGTTAATTCATTAAAAATTCTTTAAAGTCTTTATAACTGCTTGATAATTTAATTGAATGTTTTTCTTTTGTTAAACACTTTTTTAACCGGTCGGGAATTTCTATCTCTTTATTTATGGATTTCTCAACAACATCGGCAAATTTCCCGGGATGGGCAGTCTCTAAAATAATTCCGCTAAATGAATTTAATTTGTATTCTTCAATATAGCTTTTCAAAGCTATGTAACCAACTGCTCCGTGAGGATCAATTATATAATTATAATTTGAATGAACTTCTTTCATCGCGGAAATTGTTTCTTCATCGGAAAAACTCTTGCTGTAAATATCATTTTTTATCTTTTGATGATCATGATTGTATAAGTCCAAAATGCGTTTAAAATTACTTGGATCTCCTACATCCATGGCATTTGATATCGTTTTTATAGAAGGTCTGGGATGATACTCAGAAGTTTCAAGATATTTCGGAAAGATATCATTTGAATTTGTTGCTGCAATAAATTTATTGACAGGAAGACCCATCCTTTTGGCAATTAGTCCGGCGGTAAGGTTGCCGAAATTTCCGCTGGGTACGGAAATTAATGTTTGAAGGCTTTTATCTTTCAACTGAGCATATGCATTAAAATAATAAAACGACTGCGGAAGAAGTCTTGCTAAATTTATGGAATTTGCTGATGATATTTTTTTTATTGAGGTTATATCTTTATCAAGAAAAGCCTTTTTAACAAGTCTTTGGCAGTCATCAAAAGTTCCGAGAATTTCGAGTGCAGTGATGTTTTTATCAAGAGTCGTTAACTGCTGTTCCTGGATTTTACTGACTTTATTGCTCGGATACAGCAAAATTACGTTTACTCCGTCAACATCATAAAAGCCGTTTGCAACAGCGCTGCCGGTATCACCGGAAGTAGCTACTAATATTGTAATTTCTTTATTAGAACTTTTATTTAGATAAGATAAAGTATTTGCCATAAACCTGGCTCCAAAGTCTTTAAACGCCAGGGTAGGACCGTGAAAAAGTTCTAAAATATTTAGCTGATTATTTAAAGAAACAAGCGGTGCATCAAAGGTTATTGTAGAATTAATAATTTTTTCCAGTTCTGATTTTGGAATATCCGAATTAAATAAATTATCGGCTGCAAGAAAAGAAATATCCTTAAAAGAATAATTTGATATATTTTCAAAAAAATGTTCCGGCAATTTTCCAATTTCAGAAGGCATAAACAAACCGCCGTCTTCAGGTATTCCTTTTATAACGGCTTCCTTGAAAGAAACAATATTATTCTTATTATTTGTACTGTAATATTTCATCCGATTACTTTTGGACCTTCTTTATTTATTTTAGAAATATACAGATCGCCATTTAATTTAAGCGACTTTAAGATCCTGCTCATTTCGCTGCCGGCTTTTTCGGCAATATTTTTCGATTTACTAAATGCAAATATTGAAGGACCCGAACCCGAGATACTGCATCCTAAAGCACCTGATTCGAGAGCAGCATTTTTAATTTCAGCAAAACCCGGTATTAAAATCGACCTAATTGGTTCGATTATGACATCCTGCAAAGATCTCCCGATTAAATCGTAATCACCGCTTGTTAAACCTGCTACTAAACCAGCCACGTTTCCCCATTGCTTAACAGCATCGGATAGGAGAACCTGCTTCCGTAAAATCTTTCTTGTATCTGCCGTATTAATCTCAAGATGCGGATGGAGAATAGTGGCGTATAAATTTTTTGGCGTTTTAATATTTACTACATCCAGCGGATTAACACTTCTAACAATAACAAATCCGCCCATTAAACACGCAGAAACATTATCTGCATGAGGAGTTCCGCCGCATGTTAATTTTTCACCTTCAAGAGTAAAAGGCAAAAGTTCTTTCTTAGAAAGCGGCTTGCCTAAAATTTCATTAAGTGCAAACACACTTGCAACCGCACTTGCAGCGCTTGAGCCGAGACCGCTTCCGAGCGCCATTTTTTTATGAATTTCTATTTCTATTCCTTTTGTAAAATTTAAATGTTTTGCAAGAGCGATAAGGGAAGGTCCGGCAGTGTTCTTTTTTATATCAAGAGGCAGCTTACCGTTTCCGCCGGTAATTTTTGAAATACTTATTCCCGGTTTTTTTTTAATCTTCAAAATAAGTTCATCGCCCGGCCAGTCTATAGCGAATCCCATTACGTCGAAGCCGCAGCTTACATTTGTAACCGATGCCGGAGCAAATACTTTTATTTGATTCTTCATTTTAATTCCATTTAAATAATATAGGAGAATAAGATTTCAAGTATTTTCTTATTGAGTGCTTTAACATTAAATATAACCCTTTGCTTTCATCAACTCTGCACACAATAATGCACCGCCGGCTGCTCCTCTGTTAGTGTTATGAGAAAGCACAACAAATTTATAATCGAATAACGGGTCTTCTCTTAGCCGTCCGACTGAAACGGCCATTCCTTTATCTAAATTCCTATGAATTCTCGGCTGAGGATATTTATCTTCTTCAAAATAATAAACCGGTTTTAAAGGAGCGGTAGGTAAATTTAATTTTTGAGGCTCACTAGAAAAATTTTCCCAGGCTTTTTTTATTTCTTGAATGGAAGCCTTATTCTTTAACTTAACCTGCACACATTCCATGTGACCGTCAAGCACTGCAACTCTATTGCATTGTGCACTGACCTTTATCTCATTATGTATAATCTTATCTTCTTTAAATGTTCCGAAAATTTTAAGCGGTTCGGATTCCAATTTCGGTTCTTCGCCCGAAATAAATGGAATAATGTTATCGATAATATCGAGACTTGAAACTCCTGGATATCCGGCTCCGGAAAGAGCCTGCATTGTAACAACATTAACTGCTTCCAAACCGAAATTATCCAGCAGAGGTTTTAATGCAAGCACCATTCCGATTGTAGAACAATTCGGGTTTGTAACAATACAGCCGCCATTAAAATTTTGTGTTTTTATAATTTCCAAATGATCCGGATTTATTTCCGGCACTAAAAGCGGTACATCGTTATCCATCCGGTGGTTTTTAGAGTTTGAAACAACGTAATAACCTTTTTTGGCAAAAGCATCTTCAATACCGCCTGCAACGCTTGAGTCCAAACCTGAAAATACCAGTTTACTTTTTAAATTAGGCTCGCATTCTTGAACCGTAATATTTGCAACATCATCCGGCAGGGGAGTTGATAAAATCCAATTAACTGCATCCTTATATAATTTACCGGCGGATTTTTCCGATGCTGCTAATTCGGTTATTTGAAACCAGGGATGATTTGATAGAAGTTCAATAAATTTTTGTCCGACACTTCCCGTAGCGCCAAGAACTCCAACCGGAATTTTCTCATTTGATGACATTATTTATTTCCTCAAAATGTTATTCTTTTATGATTAGTTTAAAATTTTTCATATTTTGAGTATACCATTTACAATAGTGAAAAGTAAACACTAAAGATCAAAACTAATATATATCCTTTCCTCATTTCACTTTTGTCTTTTCGCTTTTAACCTTTCTTTTTTGTTAACTCAAGAAATTAGCTGTCCTGATTATATCTGAAAAAACACCTGCAGCAGTTACTTCCGCACCGGCGCCGGGGCCTTTTACAACTATCGGGCGGTCCTGATAATGCTTTGTAGTTAATGCCAAAATATTATCACTTCCGGATAACGAATAAAACGGGTGATTTTTACCTACTTCCTGTAAAGTTATTTTAGCCTCATTATTTTCCAGACGAGCGATATATCTTATCGCATTACCTTTCTTTTCTGCAGATTTTCTTTTCGACTCAAAGTAATCATCCGATAGTTCAAGCTTTTTGAAAAAGTCCTCAACCGATTTTGATTGTCTTGCATTTCTAGGGACTAAATTTTCAACTTTGATATCCTTTAATTCAAGTGATAAACCGGTTTCTCTTGCAAGGATTAATAATTTTCTGGCTACATCCTGACCTTTTAAATCTTCTCTCGGGTCAGGCTCCGTATATCCTTTTGCTTTTGCTTCTTTAACTATCCGGCTGAAAGCTTTTCCTTTTGTAAATGAATTAAAAATAAAACTTAATGTTCCGGAAAGAACACCTTCAATCTTTAATACTTTATCTCCGCTCGAAACTAAATCTTTTAGCGTACTTATAATAGGCAGTCCTGCGCCTACATTAGTTTCATATAAAAACCTGACATTATGTTTTGACGCTGCTAACTTTAGCTCTTGGTAATATTTGTAGCTGCTTGAGTTTGCTTTTTTATTCGGAGTTACAATTGAAATACTCGAATCAAGTATTTCTTTATATCGTGCAACTACTTTATCGCTTGCCGTGCAGTCGACAAAAATGCTGTTAGGTAAATTTAATTTTTTCATTTCATCTATAAAAACATCGAGATTTGTTTTGGTCCCATTTTCAAACAGAGGAGTCTTCCAGTCCGAGCTGTTAATGGAATTGGAATCGATAAGCATTTTCCGGCTGTTCGCCAGTCCTATTACTTTAACATTCAACAAATATTCTTTTGCCAAATAATCAGCCTGGTTGGTGATCTGGTCTAAAAGAGTTCCGCCGATTAGCCCGGTACCAACAATATAAAGATTAACTGTTTTAGCTATGGATAAGAAGAAAGCATCGTGAAGTGCATTTAAGGCTTTCGCCTCATCGGCTTTGGGAATAACGGTAGAAATATTTAATTCGGATGAACCCTGTGCAATAGCTACGATATTTACTCCGTTTTTACCTAGTGCTTGAAAAACTTTTCCTGAAATTCCCGGAGTCTTTCGCATGTTTTCTCCCACAACTGCGATAATAGAAAGATTGTGTTCGATAAGAGGTTCGTAAATAAGTTTTTCTTTTATTTCATAATATAATTCTTCTTGAATTGCTTTTTTAGCAAGGCCTGCAAATTTAGGCATTACGGCAATACATAATGAATGCTCAGACGAGGCCTGCGTAATTAAAATTATATTAATTTTTTTAGCTGCTAAAGCCGTGAAAATTCTTTGAGCAATTCCTGCAACTCCTATCATTCCTCCGCCTTGAACTCTTAAAAGAGCAATTTCATCAATAGAAGAAATACCTTTAATAGAAAAGTTATGCGAATTACTCTTTCCGTTTATTATTGTGCCTTCGAACGAAGGATTAAAAGTATTTTTAATTCGAATAGGAATTTTTTTCTCAAGGGCCGGCTGCATTGTCGGCGGATGAATTACCTTTGCACCAAAGTGAGATAATTCCATCGCTTCTTCGTAAGTCATGCTTTTTAACGGGAAAGCCTTTTTAACTTTCTTAGGATCGGCAGTTAATACTCCATCAACGTCTGTCCAGATTTCAATTTCTTTAACCTTAAGCGCGGCGCCGAATATTGATGCCGAGTAGTCTGAACCGCCACGTCCAAGTGTGGAAGTTTCGTTATTAAAAGTTGAACCTATGAACCCGGTAATTATTTGGGTTTTTTTGTGTACTTCAAAATATTTTTTTATGTTTTTATATGTAAGATCAAGATCAACTTTTGCACTTCCGAAAGTTTCGTCGGTTTTTATAAGCTGTCTGCTGTCAAGAAATTCACAATCTATTTTAATATCCCTAAAAGAGTTTGAAATAATGAATGCTGATAATCTTTCGCCGAAACTTAAAATAAAATCCAGCGTTCTTGGAGATAATTCTTTTACAAGATAAACTCCGTGAAGTACATCCTCGAGTTCATTTAAATTAAGCTTTAATTGAGCGAGAACACTGCTCTGGCTTTTTACCGCTAAAACCTGTTTTGCAATTGTTATATGCCGTTCCTCAAGTTTTTTAAATAAATCAAGATAATCCTGGTTTGCATCGGCAGCAGCCTGGCTCATTTTTATCAGTTCATCTGTTACTTTGTGAAATGCAGAAAATATAACTGAAATTTTTTTATTTTCTTTTATGGACTGTTTTATTATCTCAGCGACATTTTTAATTTTATCGGCATTGCCTACGGAAGACCCGCCGAATTTTAATATCTTCATTTTTTTTCTGCCTCTAAATCGAATTTGTATAATATATAAAAAAAACCGGCTCCTTTTTTTGAAGCCGGTTTTCAATTTCTTTTAATAAAAAATTTACACAACCAGGCTTCAGCCTCCAGGCATACCGGTAGTAGTGGTTGTGTTGGACATACACGAAATTTGATAATATGTAATTTTATTTATTTTCATGTTTATAAAGTAAGCGCAAAAGTAATACTTTATTTATCTTTTGTCAAATCCTTATTTGTAAAAAAAATTAAATAGCACTTTTATAATTTTGATTAATTAATTCCTATAACGGAAAAATGTTTTGTTTTTATTCTGTTTTGGTAGAAAAATCTGTCAAATCATAATCTTAAAACTATATTCGAAGAATTCTTCTAATTAATTTAGACAGGCAGCCGGTGCAGCCCTTTGAATATTTTGGGTTTAAACTAAGATTTATGTCGTCCTCTAAAAATGAATAAATATTCCAAAATTAATTTAGATATTCATCATGTGTTAAATATTTGTTACCAAGCTCAATTTATTTTATTATGATGAATTATTTACTTGACAAACAAATTCTCATCCTTTATCTTGTGTTTCAATAATTTATTAACTATGAACAGCACAAAAAAAAATATTACAATGAAATTAGCCGCAGTAAAAATAAGCGACGGCAGCCGTGTTGTTGTAGACAATTCAATTAGTATCCTTTCTTTGGATATCATTCTAGGGATTTCTATTATTATTAGCCTACTAGGTATTATTATTCTAGGCTAACAGATAATGGTCAATCCCAAATCAAACAAAAAACAAAATAAAATAAAAACAAAGATTCGGGGTTGACCGGAACCCGGGAATTTTTATCTGAAGATTAGTTTTTAATCTGTCAGAGGCTATTAGTGAGATCTGAAACTAAATATTCCGACTATCGTAAATCTTCCAAAAGAAGCAGTATAGTCTATGCCGCTCTCACCAAAAGTGTTGTAGTAACAAAACAACATCTCACCCAAAGCTTCAATTTATTCTTTAAATATTTTAATGCTGGATTAATAATAATTCTAAATATTCGCAGGATTATTATTCTCGGCATCTAAATTCGGAATAATGAATAATAAAAAATAAAAATTTATTTCGAATTTAGATGCTTAGTTTGATTTAAAACCGATTTGTTTTATCGATTTTTTATGAATCAAAATTTTCAGACTGAGATTAAGAAAAATTTGATTGAATATTATAAAATAAATAAAAGAAGATAGAAAGGGCCAATTATGAGAACCTCCAAACAAATGTTGTCTGGGGCAGAAATATTTTTTGAATGCTTAAAGCGTGAAAAGGTTGAATATATATTCGGCTATCCCGGCGGCGCGGTATTAAAGCTTTACGAAAAATTATATGATGTGGATTACTTAAAACACATTCTAGTTCGTCACGAACAAGGCGCTACGCATATGGCGGAAGGCTATGCGAAGGCGACAGGTAAAGTTGGAGTGGTTTTGGTTACTTCGGGCCCTGGTGCTACAAATACTGTTACGGGAATTGCAGATGCTTATATGGATTCGGTTCCGATCGTTGTATTTACCGGACAGGTTGCTACTCATTTAATTGGCAATGATGCATTCCAGGAAGCTGATATCGTCGGAATTACACGTCCGATAACTAAACATAATTTTTTAGTAAGAGATGTTAATGAATTAGCGACAATAATCAGGAAAGCCTTTTTTATTGCATCAACCGGCAGGCCGGGTCCGGTTTTAGTTGATCTTCCTAAAGATGTTATTAATTCAGTGTGCGAATTTGAATATCCGGAGAAAGTTGATCTGCGCGGATATAAACCGACTTTCTTAGGTCATCAAAATCAAATAAAAAAAGCTGCCGAAATTATTAAGAATGCAAAAAAACCTCTTCTTTATGTCGGTGGAGGTGTTGTTATGTCCGGCGGTGATCGTGAATTAAGATTGTTTGCAAAAGAGAATAACTTACCGGTTACTATGACCCTTCAAGGGCTTGGAGCTTTTCCGGGAACCGATCCGCAATCACTCGGAATGCTGGGAATGCACGGTACTTATTGGGCAAATCAAGCTGTTGATAATTGTGATGTGTTGGTTTCTCTTGGTGCGCGCTTTGACGATCGTGTGACAGGTAAGGTAGACGCTTTCGCAGTTAATGCATTTAAAATTCATGTTGATATCGACCCGACTTGTATAGATAAAAATGTAATCGTAGACCTTCCGATTGTCGGAGATGTTAAGCATGTTCTTGCGGAACTAGCCGCGGAAATGAATACTCCTTTAAATCTGGATGATTGGTGGGAGCAAATAAATGGCTGGAAAGAGGAATGCCCGCTGCATTATGAAAAAGACGATGGAAAATTAAGAACTCAATTCATTCTTGAAAAATTATCCGAAAAAACCAAAGGTGAAGCTGTAATTGTATCTGATGTCGGACAACATCAAATGTGGGTTGCTCAATATTATAAATTTAACAATCCCCGTTCTCATTTAACTAGCGGCGGACTTGGTACAATGGGCTTTTCGCTTCCTGCATCAATAGGCGCAGCATTCGGTGTAAAAGACAGGCCTGTAATTTCAATCAGCGGTGACGGCGGGTTCCAGATGAATTTACAGGAACTGATAACCGCTGCCTATAATAAAATTCCGGTTAAGTTTATAATTATTAATAATAGCTTTCTTGGAATGGTTAGACAATGGCAGGAATTATTCCATGCGGAAAAATACAGCTTTACAGATTTGTCTTCCAGTAACCCTGATTTCTTAAAAGTCGGTGAAGCATTCGGTTTGAAGTCATTTTCTACAAGTTCACCGAATGATGTTGACGAAATTCTCGACGAAGCTTTGTCAATAAATGACGGACCGGTTTTAATGGAATTTAAAGTTGTAAAGGAAGATATGGTATTTCCTATTATTCCTTCAGGTGCTACTATAAAAGATATGATGACTAAACGGCTCGATCCAAAGGAGATGGTTTAACACATGAAACACACAATTTCAGTTTTGGTTGAAAATCAATTCGGAGCTTTTAATCGTGTCGCTACAATGTTTAGTGGAAAAGGCTTTAATATCCACAGCATTTCGATCGGCGAAACGGAAACTCCTGAAGTGTCGCGCATGACAATCGTTACCGAAGGGGAAGAAAAGATAATTGAACAAGTTGTAAAACAATTAAACCGGTTGATTGATACAATTAAGGTTGTTGACCTAACCGGGCAAAATAGAGTTGAACGTGAACTTGCGCTTATAACGGTATATTATCAAAAAGGAAACCGTGCGGAAATTATTAGTATATCGGACATTTTCAGAGGGAATGTAGTGGATATAAATAATAAAACTTTAACCCTCGAAATTACGGGACCACCGGATAAAATCGATGCTGTTATAAATGTACTTGAACCGTTCGGAATTAAAGAAATGGCAAGGTCCGGCACGGTTGCACTTAAGAGAGGTGAACAATTGAAACATGAAAAAATATTAAGTGAACAAAAATAGAAGGGAAAAAAATGAAAGTTTATTATGATGATGATGCATCATTAGAACATTTAAAAGATAAAAAAATTGCTGTCCTCGGTTTTGGAAGCCAGGGACATGCTCATTCATTAAATCTACAGGAAAGCGGATGCAATGTTTGCGTAGGGCTTCGTCCGGAAAGTGATAAATGGAAAAAAGCCGAAGCCGCAGGAATGAAAGTTAAAACAATTCCCGAAGCTTCCGAATGGGCCGACATTATTATGGTATTGCTGCCGGATCAAAATCAAAAAGCTGTTTATGATAAAGATATTGCACCTCATTTAAAACCAGGCAACACTCTAGCTTTTGCTCACGGATTCAATATTCACTTTAAACAAATTGTACCTCCTGCAGATATAAATGTTATGATGATTGCACCCAAAAGTCCGGGACATTTGGTTAGAAGAACTTATTTGGAAGGTACCGGTGTTCCTAGTTTAATAGCTGTTCACCAGGATCCTAGCGGACAGACAAAAAACTTAGCTCTTGCATGGTCGAAAGGAATCGGAAGTACCAAAGCCGGTGTTATAGAAACTAATTTTAAAAATGAAACGGAAACCGATCTGTTCGGTGAACAAGCAGTTCTTTGCGGAGGTTCAGCCGAATTAATAAAAGCAGGATTTGAAACTTTAGTCGAAGCAGGATACCCGCCTGAACTGGCTTACTTTGAATGCATGCACGAGATGAAATTAATTGTGGATTTATATTATGAAGGCGGGCTTTCAAGAATGAATTATTCGGTTTCCGATACTGCCGAATACGGAGGCATGACAAGAGGCAGCCGTTTAATTACTGCCGAAACTCGAAAAGAAATGAAAAAAATATTAAGTGAAATCCAAAGCGGTCAATTTTCTAAAGAATGGTTAAGCGAATACGCCGCCGGACAGCCGCTTATGCAAAAATTAAGAAAAGAAAACAGCGAGCATCAAATAGAAAAAGTCGGTGCTAAGCTCAGAAGCATGATGAGCTGGTTATTTAAAAAGAATGCGAAAGAAGAGGTCGGAGTATGAATCTGAAAGTAACTCTACTTCCGGGTGACGGAATTGGTCCTGAGGTTGTAGACGCTGCAGTTGCGGTTATGAAAGTTGCAGCAGAAAAATTTAATGTAGGTTTTAAGTTTAATGAGCAGCTGGTAGGCGGATGTTCTTATGATAAAAACAAAACCCCTTTAACCGATGAAGTATTAAGCGCTTGTTATGATTCGGATGCCGTATTGCTTGGCGCAGTCGGCGGTCCTAAATGGGAAAGCCTTCCGCAGAATTTAAAACCTGAAGCAGCGCTGTTAAAGCTGAGAAAAGCTTTAGGATTATACACAAATATAAGACCTGCAAAAGTATATTCGCCGTTACTATCAGCTTCTACATTAAAACCGGAAGTTTTGAAAGGAACCGATTTTGTAATTCTCCGCGAACTTACCGGTGATGTTTATTTCGGCGAGCCTCGCGGATATGATGAAAACAAAGGCTGGAATACAATGATCTATACAAAAGAAGAGATCGTTCGTATAGCAAAGTATGCTTTTGAAATTGCTATGAAGAGAGACAAAAGAGTTACTTCAGTTGATAAAGCTAATGTACTCGACTGCTCCCAATTTTGGCGTAAGACTGTTCATGAAGTTCATAAAGATTATCCCGAAATAACTTTAAATGATATGTATGTGGACAATGCGGCAATGCAGATTGTACGCGACCCGAAACAATTTGATGTAATCTTAACTCAGAATTTATTCGGTGATATTTTAAGCGATATTGCAGCAATGATTACCGGTAGTTTGGGGATGCTTCCTTCGGCAAGCTTGGGTACGAAATACGCAATGTATGAACCTGTTCACGGCAGTGCTCCGGATATAGCCGGACAGGGCAAAGCAAATCCTCTGGCAACAATCGCATCTGTTGCAATGATGTTCGCTTATTCATTTCAAATGAATAAAGCAGCGGAATTAATAGAAGCGGCAATAGAAAAAACTCTCGAAATGGGTTACAGAACCGCCGACATATATTCACCGGATACGATCCTGGTTTCAACAGAAAAAATTCGTGATGCTGTTATAGAAAATTTTAATAAAATATATGATGAACAAGCTTTGGGTGTTTTTACACTTTAATTCAAATAAGGATGTTCAATTATTAAGTGAATGAGAATAAAAAATAATATTGCGAAAGGTAAATAAAGTGAATAACAGAGTAGTAATTTTCGACACAACTTTAAGAGACGGCGAACAATCTCCGGGTGCATCATTAAACGTATTTGAAAAATTGGAAATAGCACGCCAGCTTGAAAAGCTGAATGTCGATATTATAGAAGCAGGTTTTCCTGTTTCTTCACCGACACAATTTGAAGCTGTTAAAAGGATTGCGGGGGAAGTCGATGCTGTAATTGCAGGTTTATCGCGCGCAAAAGAAATTGATGTTAAATCTGCTTATGATGCATTAAAAGAAGCAAAGAGATTTCGTATACATACTTTTTCAAGCACTTCTGATATTCACATCCTTGGAAAATTCGGCGACGACCGTTACGGCAAAACGTTGGAGGAAAAAAGGAAAACCGTTATTAAAATGTCTTACGATGCGGTAGCTTACGCAAAAACTTTTACGGATGATGTCGAATTTTCTGCGGAAGATGCCGGGCGTACGGACATAGGTTATTTAGCAGATGTAATTGAGGCGGCAATAGAAGCCGGTGCTACTACTGTTAATATACCCGACACAACAGGTTATACTTTCCCAACGGAATTTGGAAATAAAATTGCCGAATTAAAAAGACGCGTTAAAAATATAAATAAAACTGTCATAAGCGTACACTGCCATGATGATCTCGGCTTGGCCGTTGCAAATTCATTAAGCGGGATTGAGAACGGCGCTCGGCAGGTAGAATGTACTATAAATGGAATAGGAGAACGTG
>CAZHBJ010000031.1:0-25352 GCA_964530445.1 uncultured Ignavibacteriaceae bacterium | reverse complement strand
AGGACGCCGCCCTCTCAAGGCGGAGATCACGGGTTCGAATCCCGTACGCGCTACATAAACTTTTCCCACAATTTCCTTTCAAAAAATGTATTATGCATATATTTTAAAGAGTCTCAAGGACGGTTCAAACTATTATGGTTCAACAAATAATATAGAACAAAGAATAAAGATTCATAATTCTGGGAAAGAAAAGTATACCAAAGGTCATAAACCTTATAAACTTCATTATTATGAAAAATTTGAGACTAGAAAAGAAGCAGCACAAAGAGAGAGTTTTTTTAAATCAATAGATGGATATAATTGGCTGAAGACGGAGAAGATTATTTAGATATTGCGGAGATCACGGGTTCTCCCGAAGGGACTCCTTCGGAGGAATCCCGTACGCGCTACATATTTCTTCTATTTTGCTGCATTAAAAGATGGAATCTATATTATAAAAAAACATCTGCCGGCTCATAGTTCTAATCATGTTTGTTTAGGCTTTTTGTTAAAGAGGAAGATGTCGTTATTTTATGTAAATTATTTATTAAACAGTCTCATTCTTTTTTTATATTTTTATAACTTACAATTAAATTTCTAAAAATTAGTTTAAAATGAAGAGATTCGATAAGCATATTTTTGTCTGCCAAAATAAAAGACCTGAAGGTCATCCGCGGGGATGCTGCCTTGATAAGGGAAGCGAAGCTGTGAGAGATAAATTTAAAAAGAGATTAAAAGAACTCGGATTAAATTCTAGTGTAAGAGCAAATGTTTCGGGATGTCTTGATGCATGCGAATTTGGGGTAACCGTACTTGTTTATCCCGAACAAATATGGTACGGCGGTGTAACGCTGGATGATGTGGAAGAAATTATTCAAAGTCATATCATAAATAACCGGCCCGTCGAAAGATTAAAGATACAGGATAAAAGATTTCATAAAGATAAAATCAAACTAACGAATGAGTAAAAAAAATTCCGAAAAAGAATATGCCGGAAAAATATTTTCGATTTTAAAAAAAATATACCCGGGCGTAAAACCCGCGCTTGAATATAACAATGCATTCCAGCTTTTAATCTCAACAATACTTTCCGCACAATGTACCGATGAAAGAGTAAATATCGTTACTAAATCTTTATTTAAAAAATATAAATTACCCAAGGATTATTTGGAAGTATCCAGCGAAGAACTTGAGAAGGATATATTTTCAACGGGTTTTTACCGGCAAAAGACAAAAAGCATAAAGAAGTGCTGCGACGCTTTAATTGAAAATCATAAAGGTAAGGTACCTGCAGATTTTGAAGCATTAACCAAACTGCCGGGAGTTGGAAGAAAAACCGCATCCGTAGTTGCGGGAAATGCTTTCGGTATTCCGGCAATTGCGGTTGATACGCATGTAAAAAGATTATCGAATATTTTAGGTTTTATTAAATCCGACGATCCTGAAAAAATAGAGATGAAACTTAAAGACTTGCTGCCGGAAAAAGATTGGATTAATTCTTCGCACTACCTGGCATCGCATGGAAGAAAAGTATGCATTGCCAGAAAACCTCATTGTCTTGAATGTGTTTTAAATAATTTATGCCCGAGTTTTAATCCTAATGCTAAATAATTTATAATTTAACTATTTTTTCTTACGAGGAACTTATGGATGGTAATCAGAGAAATAGAGAATATTGTTTATCTTTATTAAAAGAATATACCAAATCGGATAGTTTACTTAAGCATGCTTATGCCGTTGAGACATGTGTAAAAGCGTATGCTAAAAAGTTCGGTGAAGATGAATCATACTGGGGGAATGTTGCTTTACTTCATGACTTCGATTACGAGATGTATCCGACTGCGGAGGAACATCCGTTCAAAGGATCCGAGATATTGAAGGAAAAAGGTTTTGATGAAGAATTTAGAAATACAATATTATCACATGCCGATTATTCGGGCGTACCGAGAAATACTTTACTTGCAAAAACATTATTTGCCTGCGACGAACTGGCCGGATTTATTACTGCCGTTACTTATGTGAGGCCTAATAAAACGGTTGATGAAGTTGAAGTGAAATCCGTTAAAAAGAAAATGAAGGATAAAGCATTTGCCAGAAGCGTAAGCAGGGAAGACATAACTAAAGGAGCGGAAGAACTTGGCATTGCTTTGGAAGAGCATATCCAATTCTGCATCAGCGCAATGAGAGCTAATAAAACGGAATTGGGATTATGAGAATAGGGGAAATCGTAAACGATTTTACATTGAAGGATCAAAACGGAAACGATTTTAATCTTTACTCCAATTTAGATAAAATGATCTTGCTTGTTTTTTATCCCAAAGATAATTCACCCGTTTGCACAAAACAATTAACAAATTATAATTTGAATAAAAAGGAATTTGAGAAATTCGGAATCGAGGTAATAGGAATTAATCCCGAATCCTATGAATCGCATTCATCGTTTTGTAATTCGTTTGGTTCTCAGATTAAATTTTTAAGCGATGATAAGAAAGAAATCGTTAAAAGATTCAATGCCGTCAACTTTCTGGGATTAACAAAACGTAAATTGGTTTTAATCGGGAAGGATAAAAAATTATTGTTTGAAAAAACCACACCTTCATTTGTTTATATGAATAGTGAGAAAGTTTTAAATTCGTTAAAAGAATTAAAAATTATTTAATCTGTATTTTGATTAAAACAATTTATATTTATCGTGAGGTTTATAAAATAATTTTATTTGCCTTGATAATTTAGATTAATCTCGATTTATTAAAATTTAAATTTTCAAATTTGTTTCGAATGTAATCAATATACTTATACAAGGCATTTTACATCGGGGAAAATAAATTTATGTTATTCCGGATTCCAGTTAAACTTTCACTTCTTTTAACAATAATAACTTCTATTAGCCTCTTTAGTCAGAATGATCTAAAAATAATATCATCTACGCGGTCATCGCTAATATTAGAATACGAACCAACCTATTCGGACACATCAATAGTAAAGATAGAAAACAGATCATATATAAAAGTAGGATTCCGCTACGGCATAGTAAGTAAGCCGGAAGACTGGGGAATGCCGGAAATAGCGGAAAGGAAAATTACCGTAGGAGTCCCAAGTGAAACGGGAAATACAATACAAATACTGTCATCGGATTATAAGACACTTAACGGCAACATATCGCCGAAACCTGAAATGGTAAAAGATAAAGGGATGAACAGTTTTGTGTACAAGATAAAGAGCGGATACAATACTTATACACCTAATACCGAACTGGTAAGGTTCGGAGAATACGGACTGATGCGTGATATGCCGGTTCAAGGTATAATAATTTCCCCGGTAGAATACAATCCTCAGCAAAGCAATATCAAGCTATATACGAAGATAGTATTTGAAATAAATTTTTCATCGAACCAGACCCTATCGCCAAAACCGGCCGGAGGATTTTTATCGGGAGCAATCCTAAACTACGCAGCAGCCAAATATTGGACAAAAGGAGAAAGTTTAAGAAGATTAAAGAAGACGTTAACAAGCAGCGTACTGTCAACTGGTACGTGGGTAAGATTCGAAGCTCCGAAGGAGGGAATATACAAGATAACAAAGACGATGCTTGCCTCATACGGCATAGATCCGGGAAAGGTAGACCCGCGAACGATAAGAATATATAATAACGGCGGCAAGGTACTGCCGGAAAATATAAATTCATCAAGGCCGACGGATTTGGTAGAGAATGCCATAATGGTAGTAGGTGAAGACGACGGAAAGTTTGATGACGGAGATTATATATTGTTTTACGGAAGGGGAAATGATTTTTGGGATTTTGATTCATCAAGTAATACAATAAAGAGATATTATCATCCTTATTCAAAGGAGAATTATTACTGGATAACTTCCGGAGACGGGATAAAAGGAAAGCGAATAGGAGGGGAATCGGGATTAAGTTCATCATTGTATTATAATCAAACGTCAACGAAATCATTTGCCGAACTGGATGAAGATAAAATAAACATAGGTAAATCGGGCAGGGAATATTACGGAGATAATTTTTCACCCTCAACAACCTCAAGAACGTATCTCACAATGTTAAACGGGAGATTGGATAATTATCCGATTAAATATAATATCCGGTTTATAAATGCAAGTAAGGAAGTAGTGGGACTAGAAGTGTATGAGAATTCAACTCCAATTCTAAATACAGTTTTATACGGATGGGGAGGCAACGAGTATTCAAATGGAGTTGCATATTTTTACACAGCAACATACAATGGACCATTACCCGACAATCACAGCTTACTCAAATTTAGCTTTACCCCAACGACTTCTTCATCTTTAGGTTACCTGGACTATTTTGAAATTCTATACCAGTCACAGCTTCAAGCTGTAAATGATAATTTATTGTTTTTCTCAAAAGATACGACATCGGTAATTCAATATAATTTAACGGGATTTTCATCGAGCAATATACAAGTGTTTAATGTATCTGATTATGCAAATGTAAGGTTAATAACCAATACGAAAATAAACGGAAGTAATTGTACATTTCAAACAAGCGAGAGATCGGGCGGAGTACAAAAATATATAGCAGTAGGCAGCGGCAACTACTTAACGCCGAGCAACCCGGTAAGCATGGATAATTCAAATCTACACGGCATACAAGACGGAGCCCAATATGTAATAATAACCAATAAAGTGTTTGATGATGCGGCAAATAGGCTGGCTGCATATAAAGAAAATCAAGCGCCGGAGAAGCTGTCTGCCAAAGTGATAAATGTAGGGCAAATATACAATGAGTTTTCATGCGGAATGACTGATCCGACAGCAGTGAGGGATTTCTTAAAATATGCCTACGATAACTGGCAGATAAAACCGGAGTATGTATTATTATTCGGTAAAGGGACATATGATGCAAAGGATGTGGAAGGTTATAACCAGGATTTTGTCCCGGCATACGAGACACAGGAATCTTTAGACCAGATATCTTCATACACAACGGATGATTATTTTGTAAGAGTAAGTGGAAAAGATTCATATATTGATATTGCATACGGAAGAATACCCGTTACAACGGATGTACAAGCCGATTCGGCAGTTGATAAAATAATACAATATGAAACTACAGAGGATAAAGGACTTTGGAGAAATTTAATTACTCTGGTTGCGGACGATGAATGGGCTGACCTTACAAATGAAGGGAACCTGCATACGCCGGCATCTGAACATATTTCTACTTCAATTATACCGGATTATTTTAATCAACATAAAATATATTTAGGAATGCTGCCGGTAGTACTGACAAGCAGCGGCAGAAGGATACCCCAAGCTAATAAGGATATTATAAATGCAATTAATAACGGTACCTTAATTTTAAATTGGATCGGTCATGGGAACCCTTCATTATGGGCTCATGAGCAGGTATTTGTTCAGAGTACAACAATCCCGCAGCTGCACAATTCCGATTATTTCTTCCTTGTGGCCGCAACCTGTGATTTCGGTTATTGGGATAAGCCGAATTTTCAAAGCGGGGCAGAAGAATTAGTCTTATTGCCGGGTGCAGGAGCTATTGCAACATTTTCTTCTGCAAGGTTAGTATATTCGGATAGTAATCATCAATTAGCATATCAATTATTTTCCGACTTATTGCACACTCCAAGAGATTCATCGGATTTGCCGATTACAATCGGTCAGGCAGTATTAGCGACAAAACAAATTTTATTCGATCCGAATTCTCAGAAATATGAAATATTGGGTGATCCGAGTATAAGGCTGCTGATGCCGCGTTATAGTGCCGAAATAGACTCAATCGACGGATTAAACCCGGCAAAAGCAACAGTTCAAATAAAAGCATTGAGTACTGTAAGAATTTACGGTAAAATTGAGAAACCTGATGGTTCTCCATGGAATAATTTTAACGGCAAAGGTGTTTTGTCGATGTATGATTCGCAGCGTGAAGTAACTGTCCCTGCCCTAAGCAATGAGCAAATTACATTGCAGGGCGGCGTTTTGTTTAACGGTATAGTTTCCGTAAGCAACGGAAAATTTTCAACTAATTTTGTAGTTCCTAAAGATATATCCTACCAGAATAAAAACGGTAAAGCGCTGATATACTTTTACAATGATAATGCAGACGGATTAGGTTATACTACAAATATTATAGTTGGCGGAACAGATACAAGTGCAAAAAATAACGGAGTCGGACCAGATATTTCAATTTTTGTTGATGATACAACATCCCAAGTTTTTTCCTTAATAAATCCGAATTCCACTTTAATAATAAAATTGCACGATGATAACGGTTTAAATACTACCGGCACGGGTGTTGGTCATAAGATGGAGGGTATATTAAATAATGATATAAATAACCCGATAGATTTTACAAATTATTATACGGGAGATTTGAATGCGGGCGGGAAATCGGGTGAAATAAAATATCCATTCAATAATCTTGACCCGGGCGACTACACATTAAAAGTTACTGCCTGGGATGTATTTAATAATTCATCCAGCAAGACTGTAAACTTCACTGTGGTAAATAGTAACGGTCTTGTAATAAAAGATGTATATAATTATCCCGATCCGTTTGCGTACAAAACAACATTTACATTCCAGCAAAATCTGGCATCGCCAATAAATGTAAAGATAAAAGTATACACAATAGCCGGGAGGATGATCCGTCAAATAGAAGAAAAAGGAATAAATGAAAAATTCGTAAAGGTAAATTGGGACGGCAGGGACCAGGATGGAGATATAATAGCCAATGGAACATACCTATACAAAATAATAGTGAGTTCAACCGACGGAAGGTACAATAAGAGTGTTTTGGGTAAAATGGCAATCATTAGGTAGTCCGCACTGAAGATTATTTTTTTTGCAATGCTTTTTTTGTTTATATTTGTAAATATTAAAAATATTCAAATGACTTGACAAATTAGCTTTTACTTAGCTAAATTTGATTAAAATATTAGGAGATTTATTAGAGAATTTGCTACATGAATAAAATGTTACCCGGAGAAAATGAAATATTTCTTCTTAATTAAACCGGTAACAGGATTTTAATAATAAGTTAAAACGAATGAATAGCAAATTCTTATTTTTCTATATTGTTATTTTTACCATTCCGCTTTTTAGTCAGAATGATCTAAAAATAATATCATCTACGCGGTCATCGCTAATATTAGAATACGAACCAACCTATTCGGACACATCAATAGTAAAGATAGAAAACAGATCATATATAAAAGTAGGATTCCGCTACGGCATAGTAAGTAAGCCGGAAGACTGGGGAATGCCGGAAATAGCGGAAAGGAAAATTACCGTAGGAGTCCCAAGTGAAACGGGAAATACAATACAAATACTGTCATCGGATTATAAGACACTTAACGGCAACATATCGCCGAAACCTGAAATGGTAAAAGATAAAGGGATGAACAGTTTTGTGTACAAGATAAAGAGCGGATACAATACTTATACACCTAATACCGAACTGGTAAGGTTCGGAGAATACGGACTGATGCGTGATATGCCGGTTCAAGGTATAATAATTTCCCCGGTAGAATACAATCCTCAGCAAAGCAATATCAAGCTATATACGAAGATAGTATTTGAAATAAATTTTTCATCGAACCAGACCCTATCGCCAAAACCGGCCGGAGGATTTTTATCGGGAGCAATCCTAAACTACGCAGCAGCCAAATATTGGACAAAAGGAGAAAGTTTAAGAAGATTAAAGAAGACGTTAACAAGCAGCGTACTGTCAACTGGTACGTGGGTAAGATTCGAAGCTCCGAAGGAGGGAATATACAAGATAACAAAGACGATGCTTGCCTCATACGGCATAGATCCGGGAAAGGTAGACCCGCGAACGATAAGAATATATAATAACGGCGGCAAGGTACTGCCGGAAAATATAAATTCATCAAGGCCGACGGATTTGGTAGAGAATGCCATAATGGTAGTAGGTGAAGACGACGGAAAGTTTGATGACGGAGATTATATATTGTTTTACGGAAGGGGAAATGATTTTTGGGATTTTGATTCATCAAGTAATACAATAAAGAGATATTATCATCCTTATTCAAAGGAGAATTATTACTGGATAACTTCCGGAGACGGGATAAAAGGAAAGCGAATAGGAGGGGAATCGGGATTAAGTTCATCATTGTATTATAATCAAACGTCAACGAAATCATTTGCCGAACTGGATGAAGATAAAATAAACATAGGTAAATCGGGCAGGGAATATTACGGAGATAATTTTTCACCCTCAACAACCTCAAGAACGTATCTCACAATGTTAAACGGGAGATTGGATAATTATCCGATTAAATATAATATCCGGTTTATAAATGCAAGTAAGGAAGTAGTGGGACTAGAAGTGTATGAGAATTCAACTCCAATTCTAAATACAGTTTTATACGGATGGGGAGGCAACGAGTATTCAAATGGAGTTGCATATTTTTACACAGCAACATACAATGGACCATTACCCGACAATCACAGCTTACTCAAATTTAGCTT
Organism: uncultured Ignavibacteriaceae bacterium; assembly: GCA_964530445.1. Taxonomy (GTDB): domain Bacteria; phylum Bacteroidota; class Ignavibacteria; order Ignavibacteriales; family Ignavibacteriaceae; genus FEN-1297. The sequence goes on along the minus strand of CAZHBJ010000031.1, from coordinate 16,880 downwards.
TACCCCAACGACTTCTTCATCTTTAGGTTACCTGGACTATTTTGAAATTCTATACCAGTCACAGCTTCAAGCTGTAAATGATAATTTATTGTTTTTCTCAAAAGATACGACATCGGTAATTCAATATAATTTAACGGGATTTTCATCGAGCAATATACAAGTGTTTAATGTATCTGATTATGCAAATGTAAGGTTAATAACCAATACGAAAATAAACGGAAGTAATTGTACATTTCAAACAAGCGAGAGATCGGGCGGAGTACAAAAATATATAGCAGTAGGCAGCGGCAACTACTTAACGCCGAGCAACCCGGTAAGCATGGATAATTCAAATCTACACGGCATACAAGACGGAGCCCAATATGTAATAATAACCAATAAAGTGTTTGATGATGCGGCAAATAGGCTGGCTGCATATAAAGAAAATCAAGCGCCGGAGAAGCTGTCTGCCAAAGTGATAAATGTAGGGCAAATATACAATGAGTTTTCATGCGGAATGACTGATCCGACAGCAGTGAGGGATTTCTTAAAATATGCCTACGATAACTGGCAGATAAAACCGGAGTATGTATTATTATTCGGTAAAGGGACATATGATGCAAAGGATGTGGAAGGTTATAACCAGGATTTTGTCCCGGCATACGAGACACAGGAATCTTTAGACCAGATATCTTCATACACAACGGATGATTATTTTGTAAGAGTAAGTGGAAAAGATTCATATATTGATATTGCATACGGAAGAATACCCGTTACAACGGATGTACAAGCCGATTCGGCAGTTGATAAAATAATACAATATGAAACTACAGAGGATAAAGGACTTTGGAGAAATTTAATTACTCTGGTTGCGGACGATGAATGGGCTGACCTTACAAATGAAGGGAACCTGCATACGCCGGCATCTGAACATATTTCTACTTCAATTATACCGGATTATTTTAATCAACATAAAATATATTTAGGAATGCTGCCGGTAGTACTGACAAGCAGCGGCAGAAGGATACCCCAAGCTAATAAGGATATTATAAATGCAATTAATAACGGTACCTTAATTTTAAATTGGATCGGTCATGGGAACCCTTCATTATGGGCTCATGAGCAGGTATTTGTTCAGAGTACAACAATCCCGCAGCTGCACAATTCCGATTATTTCTTCCTTGTGGCCGCAACCTGTGATTTCGGTTATTGGGATAAGCCGAATTTTCAAAGCGGGGCAGAAGAATTAGTCTTATTGCCGGGTGCAGGAGCTATTGCAACATTTTCTTCTGCAAGGTTAGTATATTCGGATAGTAATCATCAATTAGCATATCAATTATTTTCCGACTTATTGCACACTCCAAGAGATTCATCGGATTTGCCGATTACAATCGGTCAGGCAGTATTAGCGACAAAACAAATTTTATTCGATCCGAATTCTCAGAAATATGAAATATTGGGTGATCCGAGTATAAGGCTGCTGATGCCGCGTTATAGTGCCGAAATAGACTCAATCGACGGATTAAACCCGGCAAAAGCAACAGTTCAAATAAAAGCATTGAGTACTGTAAGAATTTACGGTAAAATTGAGAAACCTGATGGTTCTCCATGGAATAATTTTAACGGCAAAGGTGTTTTGTCGATGTATGATTCGCAGCGTGAAGTAACTGTCCCTGCCCTAAGCAATGAGCAAATTACATTGCAGGGCGGCGTTTTGTTTAACGGTATAGTTTCCGTAAGCAACGGAAAATTTTCAACTAATTTTGTAGTTCCTAAAGATATATCCTACCAGAATAAAAACGGTAAAGCGCTGATATACTTTTACAATGATAATGCAGACGGATTAGGTTATACTACAAATATTATAGTTGGCGGAACAGATACAAGTGCAAAAAATAACGGAGTCGGACCAGATATTTCAATTTTTGTTGATGATACAACATCCCAAGTTTTTTCCTTAATAAATCCGAATTCCACTTTAATAATAAAATTGCACGATGATAACGGTTTAAATACTACCGGCACGGGTGTTGGTCATAAGATGGAGGGTATATTAAATAATGATATAAATAACCCGATAGATTTTACAAATTATTATACGGGAGATTTGAATGCGGGCGGGAAATCGGGTGAAATAAAATATCCATTCAATAATCTTGACCCGGGCGACTACACATTAAAAGTTACTGCCTGGGATGTATTTAATAATTCATCCAGCAAGACTGTAAACTTCACTGTGGTAAATAGTAACGGTCTTGTAATAAAAGATGTATATAATTATCCCGATCCGTTTGCGTACAAAACAACATTTACATTCCAGCAAAATCTGGCATCGCCAATAAATGTAAAGATAAAAGTATACACAATAGCCGGGAGGATGATCCGTCAAATAGAAGAAAAAGGAATAAATGAAAAATTCGTAAAGGTAAATTGGGACGGCAGGGACCAGGATGGAGATATAATAGCCAATGGAACATACCTATACAAAATAATAGTGAGTTCAACCGACGGAAGGTACAATAAGAGTGTTTTGGGTAAAATGGCAATCATTAGGTAAGTGAATGATATTAAATTGTAAATTATAAGAGTATTATTTTTATATTTAATTTTTTTAAAAAATAGTTTATTTATAAGTAGTAGAATGAGAATATTATCATCGGAGGAAGAATATGAAAATATTAATTAGGCTGGTGTTGGTCGGCGTTTTATTTTCCATGGTCCAAAAATTTACATATGGACAGGGAGAAGCTGCAGTACCGTTTTTGGAATTAGCACCAGACTCAAGAGGCGGAGCAATGGGTGAATCCGGGGCCGGACTAGCCGACAACTCAGCAGCGATTTTTTGGAATCCCGCAGGAATTGCATTTTTAAAGGGTTCCGAAGTCAGCATAACTCACAGTAACTGGCTGCCGCAATTTCAACTGGATTTATTCTATGATTATTTAACGTATAGACAATATATACCTGAGATCAGCGGTAGCATTACTTCAAGTATAACATATATGAATTACGGTCAATTCGTTAGAACAGGTGAAGGAGGTCCTACATCATTAGGTACATTTACTTCTTTCGATGCTGCTTTAACAGTCGGGTACGCAACAAAACTTTCCGATGATTGGGGGATTGGATTTAACTTTAGGGTTATCCACAGTGTACTTTCCAGTATTGGCGCAGCTAACGAAGTAGGCAGCGGTATTTCTACTTCCGTAAGTTTTGATCTAGGCGGTATGTGGCGACCGGGTAAATTAATAATACCTTTCACCGATACCGATATAGGCGGCGACTTTAGTGTTGGGCTTAATTTGAGCAACCTCGGTCCTAAAATGTACTATATAGATAGACAACAAGCTGATCCTATTCCTACTAAATTCAGATTAGGATTTGCATATAATGTCTTTAAAGATAAATATAATTCTTTGATTTATACGCTTGATTTCAGCAAACTATTAATTAATAAAGATACTCTTACACAAACTTCTCAAGAATTTTATCAGGCTATGTTTACTTCCTGGGGCAATAGACCTTTCAGCGAGGAACTTCGCAGTATTCAATCTTCAATGGGACTTGAATATTGGTATGGAGAGCCGGGAGATTTTTTATTTGCAGTAAGAGCCGGTTTCTTTTATGAGGATCCGTCATTCGGTAATAGAAAATTCTTGACATTTGGTGCGGGTATAAGATATGATATTTACGGTTTCGATTTTAGTTATTTAACCACTTCGGTTTTCCCCGGCGGAGATCAAAGCCCGCTTAATGATACATTAAGATTTACACTCTCAATAGGATGGGGAGGAATACCGGGTGATGTCCGCGGATTACCACGGGGGATTTAATTTAATATGATTAAAAATAATCTTGTTTTTTTTCTCGTCTCAATATGTTTGAGCAGTTTATCTGCTCAAACATTTATTGGAAGGATAAATCCGTATCCTTCTAAAAATATTGTAAAAACCGAAAGTACGGATACTGTAAAAATTCTTGCAGTTATGGTTGAATTCCAGGAAGATAAAGATGCTGCTACAGATGGAAACGGTAAATTCGGATCAATTTATACGCAGGATTACGGCAATACAATTCTTGATCCTTTACCACATAACAGGGCTTATTTTCAAGAGCATCTTGAATTTGCGAAGAATTATTTTCAGCAAGTCTCTAATGGTAAACAAGTCATTAGCTATTATGTTTTACCGAATGTTATTACCGTATCCCAGAGGATGAGAAATTATTCTCCTCAATTAAATTCAAATGATTTTACTGCCATGGCAAACCTTTCCAAAGAAGTTTGGACAAAAGCTGATTCTGCCAATCCCGGTTTTGATTTCAGCAAGTATAATCTTTTTATTATTTATCACGCCGGAGTAGGAAGAGATGTTTCTCTTCCGGGTACTCTAGCTGATTCAAGGGACCTGCCTTCGATTTATCTTAGTCCGGAGGCACTAAAGAATATATACGGCTCAAGCTTTAACGGTTTTCCCGTTGAAAATAAATCATTTGATATTACGAATAGTTTAATAATGCCGGAGACCGAAAGCCGGGAAATGTCATCTTACGGCGGAACGGTTTTATATCAAATTACAACCAACGGTTTGTTAGCTGCAAGTATCGGGAGTTACTTAGGCTTACCTGATTTATATAACACAAACACAGGGTTAAGTGCAATCGGGCGTTTTGGTTTAATGGATCCTCAATCTATTTTTGCTTACAACGGAGTATTCCCTCCCGAACCTTCCGCGTGGGAAAAAATATTTTTAGGATGGGCTTCTCCTGTTATTTTATCCCCCGGCAGTTATAAATTAAATTTGGTTACTAGTTTAACTGCCGCAGCAAATGATACTACTATACTGAAAGTGCCGATTAATTCCTCCGAGTATTTTCTGCTTGAGAATAGAAGTAAGAATGCTTTAGGGAACGGAGTAAAAATTACATATATACTTAACGGCAATACTAATACCAAAACATTCACTAAAGACCAGCCCGGCTTTTATAGTTACGATACGGATTCTTTAAAAGGAGTAATTACCAATGTTAGCGAGTTTGATTGGGCATTACCGGGACAAATTGATGATACTTCCGATTATAAAGGCGGAATATTAATCTGGCATATCGATGATAATGTAATAAATGCTAAAATAGCATCCGACCAAATAAATAACGACAAATCTCACCGCGGAGTTAATTTAATGGAAGCAAGCGGCGTTCCGGAAATCGGTGAAATTTTTACGGATGCATTAGGCGACCAAATAATCGGTGAAGGTACATATCAGGATTTTTGGTATAAAAATAATTATGCAGCTTTGTATAAAAATGTATTTTCAAGTACAAGTACACCTAATAGCAATGCTAATTCCGGTGCAAATAGTTTGATTACCATCTCTAATTTTTCTCCTATCGGAAATAGAATGTCCTTTAATATTGTTTACGGTGATTCTATTGTTAAGCCTATTTTTTCGTCCAAAGTTCAGGCATCTTCATCTGGGAATTACTTAACTGTTGTACAATACAATAACAGCTACACATTCTGCCTTTTATCAAATAAGAATTTGGCAATACTGGATAATAAAGGAAATATTTTAAAAACAATTCCGAATTTTTCAAACTTTAAAGTAGCTTCTATTAGTAATAACGGAATTCATTATATTATCGGGGTTATTGATTCAACTATAAATATTTATAGCGATAGCGGACCAAGAGGCAGTAAAACTAGTTATAAGTTTGCCGGAATTTCTTCAACTTCACCTGTAATTTTAAAGAAATCAAATGTACCGTTAGGAATGGCCATCGGAACTCAAGGCGGAATTGTTCAAATATTTACTTTGGGAACCAATATTGTACCTCAACTTACAAGTACAATAAGTGCCGGCAGCTCCAATTTTGTGGTAAATAAAATTTGTGCAGATGAAAACGATATATCATTTGCCGCCTCATCAGTCGGCGATAATAAGTTTGTGGTTTATGATTCTCTTAACGGAACGTACACAGGCACCGGAATTGTAAAAGATATAGCAATGAGCATTGATAAAAACGGGAATGAATATGAGGTCTTATTACGTGATGGAAATAAATTCGATGTAATAAGCAAAGGAATAATTAAATTCGAGTTTACAATTAATTCTCAGGATACAATAAGATCATTTTCTTTAGCCGACCTTAAACAAGACGGGAATAATTATATAATTTTTTCTAACGGTAATAAAGTTGAAGCAGTCAGTTTGCAGGGTGCTGAAGCGGAAAATTTTCCTTTCAATGATCCTTTAAAAATCGGTTTTAACGGAACTCCGTTAACGGCAGATTTTTCAGGAGATAACAAATCGGAAATAATTGCGGTAACAAAAGACGGAAGGATTTATGCAATCAACGGCGGAACCGGAAAAGTTGTCAACGGTTTTCCGATTTCGATGGGTACCGAATTAGCTTCTGCACCGGTATTGTTTGAAGACAACGGTATATTATCGTATGCTTCTGTAGATCAAAATAATAATTTTTCCGCATGGAATATAGGAGCAAATGCCGGAACAATATATTGGTCCGAAAGCGGCGGAAATAATCAGAATACTTCTTTTATAAATGCCGCATCTTCCAAAAATGTAGTTAATACATTTTTCCCGGCTAACAAAGCATATAATTATCCGAACCCGGTATACGGCGGTGTAACACAAATTCATTATTATGTCTCGGAAGATTCAAAAATTGATATTAAAATATTTGATCTTGCCGGAGATTTTGTTGCTGAATTAAAAGATGAAGCTCAAGGCGGAATGGAAAAAGAAACTCCCTGGAATGTAGATAATATTCAAAGCGGTATTTATTTCGCTAGAATTCAGGCTCAAGGTTCAAGCGGAAAAACAGAAACAAACATTATTAAAATAGCTGTAATCAAGTAAGGCATTTCATAAAAATAGCTTATCAAAATGTCTTGCAAATTTTTCTTTATAACATCGGAGATTATTCCTGATAATTTCCCTTTCTAAAATTCAGGCTTACAAAATAGAATGAAACAATTCAACAAATTTATTGCAGAAGTATTAGCAGTAGCAGGGATAGTTTTAATATTTCAAACTACTGCTTTTTCACAGTTCACCGAATTTCATCCCGAATTAAAATGGTATACAATTAAAGGTAAACATTGCGAGGTGCATTTCCATAATGGTGCAGGCAGAACTGCCCGCGTTGTAGCCAAAATTGCTGACCAAGTAATAGAACCTTTAATTTCACTTTATGATTATGATCCGGGAATAGTTCATTATGTAATAAAAGATATAGATGATTATTCGAACGGTGCAACTTATTTCTTCGATAATAAAATTGAAATATGGACGAGCGCATTGGATTTTGATTTACGCGGTACGCATAATTGGCTGAGAAACGTAATTACTCACGAAACTACTCACATGGTGCAGTTACAATCCGCGATGAAACTTTCCAGGACCGTTCCTGCGTTCTTTCTGCAAGTTTTAAATTATGAAAAGGAAAGAAGACCGGATATTCTTTATGGTTTTCCAAATGCAATTGTTTCATATCCATTAGCAACGATTAATGTTCCTTCCTGGTTTGCTGAAGGTACCGCACAATACCAGAGAAAGGAATTTCATTACGATATGTGGGATACTCACCGCGACATGGTTTTAAGGTGTTATGCTTTAAAAGGAACAATGCTTTCATGGAATCAAATGGGAGAGTTCGATAAAACGAGTTTGGGAAATGAATCTGTTTATAATGCCGGTTTTGCTTTAACACGGTATATATCTCAGAAGTACGGTGAAGATAAACTTGAAAAAATTAGTCATGATCTCGGTAAATGGGATGTCTTTACAATGGATCAAGCCTTTAAAGATGTTTTAGGTAAAAGCGGTATTGAAGTTTATAATGAATGGAGAAACTTTCTTACGGACAGCTATAGGAAAAGAAGCAAGGCTGTTTTATCAAACCTTGTAGAAGGCGACACAGTTACCGGCGTAGGGTTTGGAAATTTTTTCCCGTCGTTTTCAAGAGACGGTTCTAAGTTTGCATATATTTCAAATAAAAATGAAGACTATTTTGCTTTATCGGGTGTTTATATTTACGATTTGAAAACAAAAAAAGAAAAAGAAATCGCGTCAGGTGTAAGATCGACAATAAGCTGGGTTCCGAATCAAAATAAAGTAATTTATTCCAAGGTATCGGATGATAATCCTCACTGGTATAATGTTCACGATCTTTATGTTTATAACTTGGATAATGAAAAGGAAACCAGATTAACACATGATTTACGTGCAAACGAACCATGTATTTCTCACGACGGTAAAAAAATTGTCTTTCTTTTTGAACGTGACGGAACTACCAATTTAGCTTCTGTAGATATTGACGGGAAAAATTATAAACAGCTTACTTTTTTTAATAACGGTGAGCAGGTTTACCAGCCGCAATATTCTAATGACGACAGCTATATAATTTTTGATTATTCTTATAGAGAAGGAAGAGATATTGCACGGATTGATACCAACGGAAAGAATTTTCAATTTGTTATAAGATCCAAAGCGGATAACAGAAATGCAGTCTTTGATAAGAACGGGAATATAGTTTATTGTTCCGATTCAACAGGAATTTTTAATTTATATTCGTATAATTTAAAGACCGAAAAAAAGAAACAGCTTACTAATGTTATCGGCGGAACATTTATGCCTTCAATTGATAAAAACGGAAATATTTTATATTCCGGTTATACTTCTACCGGCTTTAAGATATTCGAAATAACTCCCGAACAGGAAAAACAGGTTGAGCCTAATAAAAGTTATGTCTGGATAAATAATCCTCCGCTGGATCACGATAAGCCGAAAGGCGATTTGATAAAATTTAATTTGGCGAAACTACAAAATTATAATGATTATAAAATACCGGATTATAAAATACAGCCTTACAAAGGAACTTTTACCAAGCTTACGTTTTATCCCTTTTTAAGATACGATAATTATAATACGTCAAATAATTTCTTTGATAAATTAAAACCCGGTGTTTATGTATCTTCTTCCGATATGCTCGACCGTTATGCTCTATTTGCAGGAGCATCTATAAATGCAAGATTGGAAAGAGATTTATTTTTGATATTAAACTACCGGGATAAAATTCCCTTATTATACGATATCGGGATACGACCGGAATTATCTTTGGAACTGTATAATATAAGCAGGAAGGCAAACACTACAATCGCTTTCTCACCAGATACTGTCGGATCACAGGTTAGTTATGGATTATCCATACCGACAGATGTAACTTATAATTTACTAGAATTTGATTTTGCAGCTAAACAAAGAATTTTTGCCAGGGGGCAGAATCTTGAATTCAGATATATTTTCAGCAGGTATACCGCAGACCTTGGCGGCTTTGTTTTGCCTCCTCCATATGTATCCCAGGCTTATTTTTATCCTACTACCAGCGATACATATTTAATCGGAAGTAATTTCCAATTGAAGTATACTTTAGATTATGTAAAGCCCACAGTTGACGATGAAATTAATCCTATTGGGGCACACATTGACCTAACCTATAATTATGAGATAAATAGATTTAATCCGGACGGTAATTACAAATCTAACAGCAGCGGTATTTTGGAGCCTGTTTATAATCATTATGACTTTAATAGATTGGAATTAAATTCTGATATACACATTCCGCTATGGCACTTAAATACATTATCAGCCAGATTAAGGCTGGGAAATATTTTCGGTCCAACTGTCCCGGATTTCTTCGATTTTTATCTCGGCGGAATAATTGGTATGAAAGCCTATCCTTTTTATGCCGTCAGCGGAAATAAGGTGGGATGGTTTAATTTAACTTACAGATTCCCCTTAATTAAAAACATAGATACGCGGATAGGTCAGATTTATTTGGATAAAATATTTATGTCTGTTTATGGAGATATTGGAAATGCATGGAATGGAAATTTTGCTGCTAATCAATTAAAAAAAGGAGCTGGCGCCGAATTACGCGTTCATATGAATTCTTTTTATGTCTTTCCTACCGACCTTTTCTTTGATGCAGCTTACGGATTTAACAAGTTTACCGAAGACTTTTTAGGAAAGCAAGTAACATATGGAAAGGAATGGAGATTTTACGGTGGTATCTTATTCGGTTTCGATATCTAAATAGATTATTTAGATTATAATTTTTCTTTGAAAACAAATTATTAAAGGAATAAATTCTTCAAAGGCTTAATATGAAAAATTCATCCAAATTAGTTTTAGTAATGTTGTTCATAATTACTGCTGCAAGTTATATTAATGCCCAGCAAGCCGCAGTTAAGAAGACTGAATTAACAGGAAATTTATTTACAGATTCGAAAATTGTTTCAACAAATTATTCACCCGAAAATACTCCTGCAATGGTTTTTCAAACTAAGGAAAGAAAGAACAGGTGGCTTGCAGGTTTATTCTCACTTATTTTACCAGGTTCCGGTGAATTTTATGCTGGTTCCTATCTTAAAGCAGCAATTTTTGTAGCGGTTGAAGCTGCAGCTATAACTACTGCCTTAGTTTATAATCATAAAGGAGATAACCAAACACAATTCTTCCAGAATTATGCAAACCAGCACTGGAGCGCAAGCAGATATGCTTATTGGACTGCAAAAAATCTTAAGACTTTAGCTCCAAGCATGTCGAGTCAGGATGTAACTAGATATCAGACTGCTTTTTCAGATCCCAATAGCCCGGTTAGCTGGTCTTTAATGAATCAGATGGAGGCAGAAATCGGAAGTGACCCCGACGCACATGGTTATACTCATCAATTACCGCCGCAAGGTGAGCAGCAATATTATGAATTAATCGGGAAGTACAGCCAATATAGCCACGGATGGGATACAAGTAATCTAAACGATAATAATTATACGGTTTTAACCCCTCAATATTTATGGTATTCCGATCAGCGTGGACTTGCTAATCATTACTATAGTATAGGATCAACCGGAGTTGCTTTTATTTATATAAATCATTTTTTAAGTGTAATTGATGGTATTTGGAGCGTTGATAGATATAATGATACGATAGCAATGAAATTAAGAATACAGCCTGTTAGAACTGCCAGCAGAATTGATTATATGCCGACTTTAAATGTTTCATATAACTTTTAATTTGGAGCAGCAGTTTTGAGAAAAAATTTTAAGGTTTTCAGCGCAAATTAATTTTAATAATATCTAATTTTAAAGAGCGATGATATTACTTCCGGTAATAAAATCGCTTTTTTTATATTTATAAAGTATTTTGCAGTATAATTTTAATCTAATTTTTTTATATGAAAACACCATTTGTAGTTATAGTCGGGAGACCGAACGTAGGCAAATCAACTTTATTTAACAGGCTGGTTGGAAAAAGAGGAGCGATTGTAGATGATATAAGCGGGGTAACCAGGGATCGGAATTACGGTGAAGTTGAGTGGGATGGAAAAATATTTCAATTAATAGATACCGGGGGATATGTTCCAAATTCGAATAATAAGTTTGAAGCAGCAATACGGGAGCAGGTTGAAATTGCATTATTGGAAGCGGATTCAATTTTATTTGTGGTAGATGTACGCGACGGAGTAAATCCCGTTGATGTAGAGATAAGTAAAATGCTGAGAAGTTCAAATAAGGATTTCTTTTTAATTGTAAATAAAGTAGACTCCGAACAATTTGAATCTGCAGCATCCGAATTTTATAAATTAGGAATAGATAATATTTACACTATATCTGCATTGGCTGGAAGAAAAATCGGTGATCTTTTGGATGAACTGACTGCGGGGTTTACCCCGGTTGATCAGGAAAAAGAAGAAGATAAAAGGTTGAAAATTGCAATTGTGGGAAGACCAAATGTCGGCAAATCTTCTCTTACAAATGCTCTGCTGGGCTTCGACAGGAGCATTGTAACAGATATACCCGGAACTACGCGGGACAGTATAAATTCCTTACTTAAATATTACGGTAAAGAAATTATATTAGTGGATACTGCAGGCCTTCGAAAGAAAAAGAGAATTGAGGAAAATATAGAGTTTTATTCGATGGTAAGAACCCTAAAAGCAATAGGAGAATGTGATGTTGCCGTAATTATGATTGATGCGGTTGCAGGGCTGGATAAACAGGATCAAAAAATTATTGATGAAGCCGTAGGCAGGCGCAAGGGAATAATACTTGCCGTAAATAAATGGGACCTGGTTGAAAAAGAAACCGATACTTCAAAAAGATTTGAAGATGCTATAAAAGATAAGATAGGCTCGATCGATTACATGCCGGTGATTTTTATTTCCGCTTTAACAAAAAAAAGAATATTTAAATTAGTTGATATGTGTTTAAGTATTCAAGACGAACGGAAAAAGAAAATTCCTACTAATGAGTTAAATGAAAAAATTCTTGCAGAAATTGAAAAATTTCCTCCTCCATCGACTAAAACCGGGAAGGAAATTAAAATTAAATATATAACACAGGTCGGCCAGCACTATCCTATCTTTCTTTTCTTTACAAATTATCCCAAATATGTAGCGGATAATTATAAACGTTATTTGGAAAAGCTGATACGCAGGATTTTCGGATTTGAAGGGGTACCGTTCACAATGAGCTTTAAACAGAAATGATTAAGCCTGGTAAAATAGTTGTTGTCGGTGGTAATGCTGCCGGACCTGCAGCAGCCGCAAAAGCAAAAAGAATAAATCCGGATGCTGAAGTTACGATATTCGAATCCGGTGATTTTATATCTACCGGGACTTGTGAAATCCCTTATGTACTTTCGCGAGAAATTCCCAAAGCCGAAGATGTTGTATTTTACTCTCCTGAATCATTCAAAAAAGAAAAAGGCGTTAATGTTTTCACAAAACATTTAGTGGAGTCTGTAAACAGGAAAGAAAAATTAATTACGGTTAGGAATTTAAGCGAAAATAAATTATTTGAATTTAACTATGACAAATTAGTTTTAACAACAGGCTCAAAGGCAAAGGCTTTGCCTTCTTTCCCCCCGGAAGCTAAAAATGTTTTTTTTATAAAGACAATATCCAATCTAATTCAAGTTCAAAATTACATCCGGAATAATCATGTAAAAAATGCTGCGGTAATCGGAGCCGGCTATCTCGGTCTTGAAATTGTTGAATCACTAAAAAATCTTAACTTAAGTGTAACATTAATTGAAAAAGAACCTTTGCCTCTTCCTTCAACAGAAGTTGAAATAAGTTATTTGATAAATGAACTGCTTAAAAATAATGATATCTCATTTTACGGAAATACTTCAAACTATAAAATAAATTATGATGAAAAGCTTAATAAAGTAAGAAGCATTGAGATTGAAGGAAGAATAATTGAATTTGATATAATCTTTACTGCTGCAGGATTTTTACCCGATGTAAGTTTAGCTTTGAATTCAGGGTTGGAAATTGGAAAAACGGGAGCGATTAAAGTTGATAATAAACTTAAAACATCGGATTATAATATTTTTGCCGCTGGAGATAATGTTGAAATTATAAATGCCGTAACAAACCGTCCCGATTATATTCCGCTGGCTACTATTGCTCATCAATGTGCACACGCTGCCGGAGAGAATGCCGCAGGAGGTAATATTTATATTGAACCTTTCGTTAAGAACCTGGCTTTTAAAATATTCGATAAATATTTTGTGTCTGTAGGCTTATCATCATTTGAGGCAAAGAAAAACGGTTTATATTTTTCTGCTGTTTCTGATATTCAGCCTAACTTGATAAAAGTAATGCCTGGAAGTTCAAATGTTTTCGGCAAAATTATTTTTGACAAAAATAGTAAAAGAATATTAGGTGCGGCATTTCTCGGGGGAAAAGAGGTATCAGGTTACGGAGATTTGATTTCAACATTTATTAAAACTAAACAGCCGGGCGATATTTTGTCTAGAGTTAATTACAATTATACTCCGCCTTTATCACCCTTTATTAATTTATTATCCGTACTCGGCAGAAAAATAAAATAGATATTTACTTTACTTGGAGATAAACAATGTCATCAAAATTTAAAAATTTTTATTTGATAGAACATCCGCTGGTTAAAAGAGACATTACAGTTCTGCGTGATGTACACACTCAGCCCGAAGCATTCCGTGCTGCCGTTGAAAGGATTTCAAATATATTAGCCGTAGAAATTTGTAAAGACTTACCATTGGAAGCTATCGATGTAAAAACGCCCCTGGAAAAAACTACCGGCTATAAACTTCAAAATGAGATTGTGCTGGTGCCTGTACTAAGAGCGGGTTTAGGAATGGTTAGCGGATTTTTAGAAATATTACCGGATGCGAAAGTCGGTCATATAGGTTTGCAGCGCGATGAAAGTACTTTGCAGCCTGTTGAATATTATTACAAAACTCCTAAAAACATTGATGAAGCAAAAGTACTATTGATAGATCCCATGCTTGCAACCGGCGGCAGTGCAAATGAGGCAATAAATTATTTGAAGAATAGAGACGTTAAAAATTTAATATTTGCCTGCCTGGTTGCTGCTCCGGAAGGAATAACAAAATTGCTTAAATCTCACCCGGATGTAAAAATCTACGGCGCATCAATAGATAGGGAACTAAATAAAAAAGGGTATATATTACCGGGCTTAGGTGATGCAGGAGATAGAACTTTTGGTACCCTGTAAAAAGTTTCTTCTTATATTCTTTCTAATATTTTTTTCTTCAGTATCTTTTTCTCAAATTTATCCGGACCATTCCGTCGATTCGCTTTTAAAAAAGGGAATCGGTGAAATAATTACTCAGAATTACGAAAGTGCCGGAGCAGATTTTAAAATTCTAAATGAAAAATTTCCGCAATTACCTCTTGGTAAGATTTATTTGGCAGCAAACAAAATTGCAGAAGCATACGATTACGGAATTCCTTTTGATGATAAATTCATATTAAATAAACTGTCTGCTGCAATCGATCAATCCGATTCTTTAGTTGAAAAATCAAATAAGAGTATTTGGGATATTTATTTTTTAGCTCTTTCCCAGGGGTACTATGCCTACTATAAAGCGTTGAATAAGAATTGGATTGCTGCTTTAAATGACGGGTTAAATTCTGTGTCAAATTTCGGCAAGTGTCTAAATTTAGATCCGGCATTTTATGAAGCCGACCTTGCAATCGGAACATTTAAGTATTGGAAAAGCAGGAAAACTGAGTTCATAAATTTTCTTCCTTTATTTAAAAACGAAGAATCGCAGGGAATAAAGCTTTTAAAGACTGCCGTTAAGCATTCATCTTATAATAAATATCTAGCAATAAATTCTTTGGTCTGGATTTATATTGAACAGAAGGATTACAGGAAAGCAGAGCTTTTAGCAAAGACTGCCTTAAAAGAATTCCCTAAAAGCCGGCTCTTTAAGTGGGGACTGGCTCGCTCTTTTGAGGAAGACAGCACATTAAAAGCAATAAAAATTTATTTTGATATTTTAAAATCTTATAATGGAAATAGTTTATATAATTATATTTTAATTAACCATATTAATGCCCAGTTATATTATAAATTAGGAGATTATAAAAAAGCGTTAAAGCTTTGCGATGAAATTCTATCAATTAAAAAATTGCCTGAAGATTTGGCAGATAAGCTTAGTAATAGAATGAAACGAGTTAAAAAGCTTGCGGAAGAACTTCAGACAAAACTTGTTAAATAGTAATTTGATAAATAATTGACGTTTGCTTGACTTTTACTATTCAATTAAATAAAGTAAATTATACGGGTTTTGTTAAAATTGATTATTAGAGAATGATTACTAATCCAAAATATAAAAAGATGCTTGATGAGCTTCTGGAAGCTTGCAGAAAGTATTTGCCCAGTGTTAACGAAGAATTGATTTCTAAAAGTTTTGAATTTTGTTTGGAAGCTCATAAAAATGATATAAGAGCTTCTGGTGAACCTTACTTTACACATCCTTACGAAGTTGCTATGATTGTTGTAAGGGAAATACCTCTTGACGATGTTACCATTGTGAGCGCTTTTTTGCATGATGTTGTTGAGGATACGGAATTTAATCTCGATATTTTATCAAAAGAATTCGGTAAAGAAGTTGCGGAAATTGTAGATGGGGTTACAAAGATAAGCGGTATTTTTAAAGGACAGGAAATTACGCAGGCAGAAAACTATAGAAAGCTTCTTCTTTCCATGGTTAAAGATGTGCGTGTAATTTTGGTTAAGTTTGCAGACCGCCTTCATAATATGAGAACTCTTCAATATGTTAATCCTGATAAACAGAGAAGAATTGCACAGGAAACTTTGGAAATTTATGCTCCGTTTGCAAACAGGTTCGGTTTGGGAAAAGTAAAGTGGGAACTGGAAGATTTGTCTTTTAAATATTTAAATAAAGAAGCGTATGACGAAATAGCTAAAAAAATTAAAAGCAAAAGAAGAGAACGTGAATCATATATTAAAAAATTTACCGAACCGGTATTAGGAAAACTTGATGAATATAATTTGAAATATGAAATTAACGGCAGACCAAAGCACTTATACAGTATCTACAAAAAAATGGTTACCCGTAATAAACCGTTCGAAGAAATATATGACCTGTTTGCTATAAGAATTATTCTGGATACCGAAAATACAAACGATTGTTATACGACGCTCGGAATTGTCAATCAAATGTATTTGCCTGTACCGGACCGGTTTAAAGATTATATATCGATTCCTAAAACAAACAATTACCAGTCAATTCATACTACTGTTGTCGGACCGGAAGGCAGGCTTGTTGAAGTTCAGATTAGAACCGTTAAAATGCACGAAGTATCCGAAAAAGGTGTTGCCGCTCATTGGAAGTATAAGGAAAATAAACTGGCAACCGACAAAGACCTGGAAAATTGGGTTAATTGGATTAGAGATATTTTTGAAAATGCTTCCAGGGACGAAGCGCGAAAGGATTTGCTGGAAAGTTTCAAATTAAATCTTTACCAGGATGAGATATATGTTTTTACCCCCA
>CAZHBJ010000030.1:0-26148 GCA_964530445.1 uncultured Ignavibacteriaceae bacterium | reverse complement strand
ACAAATCAAAGAAACGGTATTACTTTTTTGAAGGATCTTCCATGGTTGTTCTTCGGGTTAAGATACGTTTTTGGGTATGATGACAATATAGTGAATAAGAAAGAATTAGTAATATTAATTAAGGCTGATCTTGTCCCATCTATTCAGCAAAGATTAGCTTCGCCGCAATCAACAACACCATTGAAAGATGAATTGCAACTCGATAAAGAGAAAATTAAAAATTATCAATCACAATCGAGTAAATCTTCTAACAATGATCAATAGATAATTATAGATGGAATCAATTTTAATTATAGATGATGATGTCAATCTGTGCACCGTATTAAAAGAAGAATTGGCTGAGGTTGGTTACGATGCAGAATATGTGAACAACGGTGATGAAGCTTTTAATCATTTAGATAAAAAATCCGCCGATCTCATTTTATTAGATCTGAAAATGCCCGGCAAGAATGGTTTTGATGTACTTAAGGAAATTAAAAGTAAGGGAATTAATGTTAAGGTTGTTGTATTAACCGCATATGCAGATGTTAAGAGCGCTATTGATTCGGCTAAATTAGGAGCTACGGATTTTATTAGTAAACCGTATGATTTTGATGAATTACTTATAACTATACGAAAAGTACTTCAAAGAGATTCTTAGCTATGAAAATAAGTTTTCGCATCTTGATGATTAATTTTGCTATTGTAGCAATTATATTGATAAGCTCTGCGATTGCTTATTATTCAATAATGTATAATGTCCTTTCTTCCCAGCAATCAAAATATCTTTTAAACTCCGCAAATGAATTCGTTTATGCCTTCAGAGGCATGATGCAGGATACCGAAGATGAATTTAATTATTTAGCTAATAACAACGGGCTGACGGAGACTTTTAATAATTCTCCGATTAAAGAAAAAAATATAGATTTCATTTTGGAAACAGGGAATAATGACTCTACTTTGATTGTAAGAAAGGTTTATAAGGATGATGTTTTCCTTCCAAAATCAATCATAACAATCCATGATTTTATAAAGAACAATCCCTTTGCAGTTATAGAAAGAGCCCGATTAAAAGGCGGAAAAACTTATTATTACGGTAGGATTCTTTCAAACAATTTTTTAAATACTCTCTCGAGCAAAATTAATGCAGAATTAGCATTGGTTTGGAAAGGTTCGCCGTCCGAAATATCAAATGAACTTGCCAATCAAAATTTGCTCTCCGTATTAAATAATGCTTATAAAAATTTATCTGCTAAAAACAATTTTGACATATATTCTTCACAAAACGAATCTGCAGATATTTTAGCTACTATTTACAGGCCATCATTTAACTTTTCCCCCGGTAACAAATTACAGTTTGTTATTTTTACACCTCTTAGTGAAGCTACGAATTTAAGAACAAGTGTAAAATATATACTTGGGATTATCGGTTTGGCCGGATTAATTTTATCCCTAATTCTTACACTGGTATTTACGGATAAAATTAGGAAACAAATTACTCAGCTTAGCAATGCTACCAAAACTATTAAGGACGGAAATTTTCAAAATAAAATAGATATTAAAAGCAAAGATGAATTAGGTGAATTAGCGGGTGCATTTAATACGATGCTGGATGAACTTCAAAAGAATGAAAAATCAAAAAACGAATATTCGGAATTCATTACTTTAATTAATCAAAATCCTACTCTTGATGAAATATCCGATGCGGTTCTTAAAAAAATAATAAAAACCTGCGGATTTACAATTGGTGCACTTTATACAGTAGATGAGAATAAATTAAATTTAGTTAGTTCCTATGGTTTGAACGGAGAGCTTACATTTAATGAGAAATCGGATGTATTGGAGTCCGTGCTTCGGAATTATGAAACTATTGAAATCAGCTCTAAAGAAAGTTTGCCGGTAATTTCCGCCGGTGTTATTTCTCTTGAAATAAAAAATGTATTAATTCAGCCTGTTATATACAATAATAAAGTAATTGCAATCCTTGAATTAGGTTCTTTCGATAAGCCGTCCGATGAAGCAAGGGAATATTTATCAAAAATAAAAGAGCAATTGGCAATCGGTTTAACAAATGCACTTGCATTGGTTCAGCTTGAAAATTTAGTAGCCGAGTTAAAGAACTTAAACAACGATTATCAAAAACAAAATATTCAAATAAGAAAACAAAATGAAACTCTGCTTGAGCTGCATGCTCAGCTCAAAGAAAAAGCGGACGAACTTGAAATTCAAAAGGAAAAAGCCGAAGAGGCTACACGGTTAAAATCCAACTTCCTGGCAAGCATGTCTCACGAGTTAAGAACTCCTATGAATTCTATTCTAGGATTAACGGAATTGATCCTCGAAGATAAGACGCTTAGAGGTAAAAACAGGGAAAGGATTGAAGTAGTTTTAAAAAGCGGTAGACGGTTAATGAGCTTAATTAATGATATCCTGGATCTTTCCAAAATTGAAGCAGGAAAGATGGAGATTCATAATGAAGAAGTGCCTTTAGACGAAATGCTTAAGGATTTGGAAAACTCTATCTATCCGCTTGCTACTCAAAAAGAGATATCATTCAAAATAATAAGAGATATAAATACCAAGATTATTATAAGCACAGACCGTAACAAAGTTACGCAGGTATTAATTAATTTACTTGGTAATGCCGTTAAGTTTACGGAAAACGGGTACATTGAACTGCATATTTCTTCTATCGATAACAAACAATTAAAATTCGAAGTAATAGATTCCGGCATTGGTATTTCTGAAAGGGACCAGGCTATTATATTCGAAGAATTCCGTCAGATTGATGCCTCTTCAACTAGAAAATATAACGGAACCGGTCTCGGACTTGCAATATGTAAAAAAATTGCGGAAATGTTGAGAGGGAATTTAACTATAAAAAGTGAACTCGGTAAAGGGTCAACATTTACATTTATTATTCCTTTAAACTTTGTTAAAATCAATCAAGTTTCGAGAGTTCCTAAAGTTAATATTCAAACCCTAATAAAAAATCACCAAAACCCGATATTAATTATTGATGACGATCCTGAAGTACGTTATACAATTGGTCAATACCTTATTACAAAAGGATATGAAGTAGCTTATGCTGCAAACGGTGACGAAGGTATACAAAAAGCAATAAAGCTTCAGCCATTTGCAATTACCCTTGATGTTATGATGCCTAATAAAGACGGCTGGGTTGTATTACGTGAATTAAAGAATGAACCCAAAACAAAAGACATCCCTGTTATATTGATATCTATCATAGGTGATAAAAAACTTGGAATAGGGCTGGGAGCATTTGAATATTTTATTAAACCTATTTCTCCGGATAAATTGCTTTCTGCATTTGACAGGCTTGAAAACCTGGCTCAAAAGAAGGTAGAAAAAATTGTAATAGTTGATGACGACGAACTAGAGTTTGAAAAGTTCAAAAATGCTTTTAAAGATGATAATATTAGAATAGAGTATATTAAAGACAGCGAGCTGGCATTTAGTAAAATTTTGGAAGTTCAGCCTGACTTGATTATTCTCGATCTTATAATGCCGAATGTTGATGGTATCACTTTATCATACAAATTAAAATCTAACCGCGATACAAAACATATTCCTATAATTATTAGCACGGCTAAAAATTTAACCGAGGAAGAAAGAAATTCTCTTAACAACATAGTTGAGGAAATTACGGTAAAATCCAAAGGTCATCCTTTGGATGTTTTAAAGATTGTAAGAGAAAGGATCAAACAACAGGAAGAATATAAATTTAAACAAGAAACATTTGAAGAATTAGACGATCAAATTAATGTGCTGGAACAGTCTATTGATGAGTTAAAGAATAAGGCGTACCATGGAGAAGTTTTAATAGTTGATGATGATGCCGATACACTTTTTACAATTAACGAAATTGTGCAGGCCTGCGATTGCAAAACAACATTGGCAAAGAGCGGTGCGGAGTGTCTTAAGGCTTTGGAACAAAATATTCCGGACTTGATTTTGCTGGATATTATGATGCCCGAGATGGATGGGTTCCAAACATTAAATAGAATTAGACAAAATAGTGAATGGGCACAAATTCCGGTATTTGCGGTTACGGCAAAAGCTATGTTGGGGGACAAAGCCGTTATTTTAAGAAACGGATTTAATGATTATATTGCCAAACCGGTTAATTCCGGCGTTCTGGCTTTTAAAATTGAAAGATTATTTTCTAAATTAAAGATTAGCTGATATGAAAAAAATACTTGTTGTAGATGATCTTCCGGAAAATGTATTTATGCTTCAGGACAGGCTTGAACGCGAAGGCTATGAAGTATTAACTGCTTATAACGGAAAAACCGCAATTGAGAAAGCTATTTCAATTTTACCTGACCTTATTCTTCTGGATGTTATAATGCCGGAAATGTCTGGGTTGGTTGTATTGGAAAAATTAAAAGAGTATTCTTCCACATCAAATATTCCGGTAATTCTTGTAACCGCTAAATCCGGTGCCGAAGATATTAAAGAAGGATTGGAAGCCGGAGCTTTCGATTATATTAAGAAACCCTTTAACAGAATCGAACTGCTTGCAAGAGTTAATTCCGCGCTTAAATTATCGGATGCACATAAGCTTTTAATTGAGGCCGAACAGAAAAATACATTTAATGCTACTGTAGTAACAGCCAATCATAAAATAAAACAACCCCTTACATTAATGAGTCTTTCTGCGGCTGCAATAAAACGGGAATTAAAAAGGGACGATTTTTCATCGGATTCGATATTAAAACGGGTTGCTTATATAGAGTCTGCAATAAAAGAAATAAATGATGTGCTCAATCAATTAAATACAATTAAGAAACCTGTATTTGCAGATTATGTAAAAAACATAAAAATGGTTGAGTTCGAGAGCAGTGTTAAAGAGGTGCTAGATTAATTTTTGTATAGTAGCCAGCATAGATTCAAATTCATAAGGTTTTGGAAGTACGCTGTTAATTTTTATCTTTTTCCTATCTATTTTCTCTCCCATAGAAAGACTGCCTGACGATAAAATTATAGGAATTTTAATTTTAAGATCTCTAATTTTTTCAATGCATTCAAGACCGTTCATTTCGGGCATACTATAATCTATAATTGCCAAATCAACTTTTATCTCTTCGGTAAGTATTTTTACGGCTTCCGTTCCTGTTGAAACTTTTATTATATTATAACCGTATGATTCAAGAAGCTCAGCAAGCAAATCTCTAAGCATAACCTCATCATCGGCTAACAAAATAATTTTTTCCGTTGAAGAAGCTTTGCTATGTGCAGTAGGTTCATATGCCGGGATGAATACATCGAATACCGTTCCCTCATTCAAACTACTTGAAACTTCAACATGTCCGTTGTGTGCTTTTATAATACCGTAGGAAACATATAATCCCAGACCGGAACCCGAACCTGTTTTTTTATCCTTTGTGGAAAAATACGGATCGAAGATTCTTGTCAAATTCTCTTCGCTAATACCTGTTCCGTTATCACGAATCGAAAACCAGATAAAATTTCCCGGATTCAATAGAGGAAAGTTAACTTGATTGGATTTATCAACCGTTAATTTTTTTGCGGTAAGAGTAATTTCTCCTTTCCCGCCAATTGCTTCTTTTGCATTAACACATAAGTTTAAAAGCACTTGATAAATTTCAGTAGCATTGCCGAGCATGTCGTATATATTATTTTCTATATCGCTTCTAAAAACAATCTTAGCGGGAAATGTTTGGGTTATTACTTTTGATATCTCCAATAGTAAAGTGTTGGGCTTAATCAGTTCTTTTCTTTTCGGAGTGGGCTTACCGAAGGAAAGAAGACCTTTTGTTAAATCTTTTGCACGGACAGAACAATTTTCAATATTGTCGAGGAGACGGTAAATATCTTCTCTTTCCGGTATTTTTTTCTTTAATAGATTTAGACTGCCAAAAATACTTGAAAGCAGGTTGCTGAAGTCATGAGCCATGCCGCTGCTTAATTTACCGATTGTTTCAAGCTTTTGCGCCTGTAAGAGCCTGTTTTCAAGAGCGGTATTTAATTCTTTTGTCCTAATACTGCTTATGGCAAATGATAACAATGCAGCAAATTGATCAAGGTAATTTATTTCTAATGTATCGTATTGGCCGTTTCTTTTGCCGACAATTATTAATGCCAGCAGAGTATTATCGAAAAAGCAGGGAGATATTGCCATGGACTGACATTGAAAAAACTGAATTAAATTGTAACCGATATTTTCCTGCCTGTTTACAATGCTTAATGTGCGTTTGTTTAAATCAAGCCACTTTATTATAAAAGGTAAATTGCCCTGGGTTTCTTTTTCCAAATCGTTTTTGCTATTTAACTCGCTATGGGGATCATAATAAAAAAAATGTGGTTTTTTATTTTCTCCCCCGAACGATACAATTATACCGAAAAGGCTTTTACAAATTTCCGTCGATCTTTTTAAAATTTCTCCCGACAAATTTTCGAGTGATTGTTCTTTGACCAGCAAAGTCAAAATTTGCTGGAGTTCTTTTGGGAGTTGGAGGTCTTTGTTTAGCTTAGGAGTTTTTATTTCGGAGTTTTTCTTTTTCTTCTCTATTTTTTCTATTTGAAGAAGATAACCCGTTGTTTTGTTATTCGATTTAAGTCTTATGATTCTCAGGTTTTTTTTATTCCCGGGAAGAGGAATTACCGATTGCTTTTTATTTAGGGGTATATCTACAGACTGAGAAGAGTTAAGCAATTTATTAATAGTAGAGCCTGTAATTTTTTTCGAAGGGAAGTTACTAATAAAGCTTTTGTTACACCATTCAATTTTTTGGCTTTTATCTGCAACAGCAAACGAGATGCTTTCCGATTCAGCCAGTTCCCTTAGTGCGAGTTGTGAGATTGCGCTCTCATGCATTAGTTATTATTCTTGCTTAAGTTCATACTTTTTAATTTTGGTGTAAAGAGTTTTGGGACTTATTCCTAATTGACTTGCAGTTTGCGCTCTGTCCCAACTATTAACTCTTAAAGCTTTTGCAATATGTTTCTTTTCCAATTCTTCAATGCTTAAAATTCTTTCATCTTCTTCGTAACTGCTATATGATTTTCTTGAGGAGCCTTGATAATTATTTATAGGCAGATTCAAATCTTCCGGCTCAATATATTCTCCTTCCGCAAAAATTAGTGCTCTTTCAATAACATGTTCAAGTTCTCTAATATTGCCCGGAAAATCATATTTAAGTAAAACACCTTCAGCTTCCTGTGAAAGTTTTTTAGGGGATCTGATTGCAGATTTAATTTGAAGGAAATGATTAGCCAAAACCAAAATATCTTCTTTCCTGTCTCTTAAAGGAGGAATGGTTAAAGTAATAACATTTAACCTGAATAAAAGATCCCGTCTAAAATTTTTATTGTCGGCTTCTTCAAGCAAGTTTCTATTTGTTGCACCAATTACTCTGACATTTGAAGTTAAATTAGTTACACCGCCAATTCTTCTGTATTCTCCGTTTTCCAGAAATCTTAAAAGCTTGGGCTGTAATGCAAGGCTTAACTCACCTATTTCATCAAGGAATAATGTTCCGCCGTGAGCAATTTCAACTAAACCTTGTTTAGTATTTTTAGCGTCGGTAAAGGCCCCCTTTTCATGTCCGAATAATTCACTTTCTATTAATTGATCGGGGAGTGATGCACAGTTTATTACAACGAACGGCATTTCGCTTCTGGAAGAATTCTTATGAATATATTCCGCCATTAATTCTTTACCTGTACCGGTTTCTCCCTCAATTAATATATTGGAATCCGAAATTGCCGATTTTTTAGCAAGGCTTATAACCCTTTGCAATTCCTGGCTGTTGCCGATAATTCGTGTAGAAAGTTTTTTGTCTACCTGTTCGGAAAGCAAAGTAGTCTTAACTAAGAGTTCTCTATGTTCGAGAGCGCGGTTTACGGTCAGCAGCAATTCATCAAAATTATAAGGCTTGGATATAAAGTCGTAAGCCCCTAATTTAATACATTCAATAGCGTTTTTAATTTCAGATTGTGCACTTAAAATTACAACCTGAATAGACGAATTATAATCGGAGACAAATTTAAGAACTTCTTCACCTTGAACATCGCGCATATTTAGGTCGAGGAGCAATAGGTCATAGTTTTTTCTTTTAATCGAATCGATTGCCATACCGCCGTCATACACGGTATCAACCGAAAATCCCTCTTCAATGAGCTGTTCTTTCAGTAGATAACATAAGGTTTCATCATCGTCGCAGACAAGTATCTTTGAATTTTTTTGCATAGCGTATTATAAAAATTTAATTTAACATCATAGTCATTTGGAATAAAATCAGCTAATATTTATATTTGTAGTTCTTAAAAACGGGCGCGTAGCTCAGGGGTAGAGCATCTGCCTTTTAAGCAGAGGGTCGGTGGTTCGAGCCCACCCGCGCTCACATAAGCCTGAAGAAAAATTTCTTCGGGCTTTTTTATTGCCGTATATATTTAAGAATAAAAACCTCATTGCAAAATTCTTATTAAGCCTTAATTTGTCCTTTAACTGTTCAAATCATTTAAAAATAATTTTTCCGGAATTTTATCCCGGTATTTCATTACTAAATAATACAAAAATAAGCTAAATATTGGAAATTATAAATAATTTTATATGCTCCCCGTAAAAATTTATCGGAAGTCTAATATCAAATATTTTACCTATCTGCTCCAATTTTTATACTCCCAATAAAATAAATATGAAAGCTTTTTAATAATAATATTTTATTATTATAACTACAAGTACAGTTAATACCGTTAAAGTGTTTTATTATTAACTATTTTGGGCTTTATTTGTCTCCAGAGCTTCTCTCTTCATTTTAAAAAATGAGTTAAATGCTTTATTATTACCGAATCAATAATTATCTTTTAATTGGAATTTGAATTGGTAATATTAAGGTGATATGATAAGAAGCGGATATGGGCGAGATAATATTTTGGACAATTGTACGAATAACAATACTTCTTCCGATAATTTGGTTTCTGCAAGGGTATTTTCATACGGAATTTTGGTGGATTATAAGCGTACTTGCTATTTATGGTATAGTAATTCATCCTGCTGTAATTCATTACCGGCTGTTCAAGTCAAAAAATAAAGAAGTACTTGAATCAACACTTTGTTCTACTTGTGCCCACTTTGATAAGTCTGCAATTTTATGCATGCTGCATGATAAACACCCGTCTAAAGATTATTTGCCGTGTGAAGGCTTCGACTGGGAACCCAAACCGACAGGTGCCGATAGAAGAGATATTTATAGTGAGTAAAAAAACAGGCTTTGTTATCTAAGTTCAATTTTAGTAAATAATTAATAAATACATTCATAAAAAAAGAAGGAATAATATGCCTCTTAAAGAAAACCAGGTAGTTTCTATAAATTTTACACTCAAGGACAATGACGGAAATATTATTCAGGCAACAACAAAAGAAGAGCCGTTTTCATTCCTAAGCGGGAACGAACAGATTTTACCTAAGCTTGAAGAAAATATCGGCGGAATGTTAATAGGAAGTAAGAAAACCGTTGTTTTGGACCCTGAGAATGCTTATGGTAACTTTTCGGAATCTGCAGTTAGGACAGTAAACAAGTCTGAGTTCCCTGAAGGAACAGAATTAAAGGTTGGAATGGGATATTATGCAGACACACCGGACGGCAAACAATTACCGTTTACAATAAAGAATATTGAAGGAGAAAATATTACTCTGGATTTTAATCACCCTCTTGCAGGCAAAACTCTTACTTTTGAAGTAGAACTGTTGAATCTTAGGGATGCAACGCAGGAAGAATTATCGCACGGCCATGTACACGGCGCCGGCGGTCATCATCATTAATAGTAAGATAATTTATATAATGCGGCTTTGCAGATTGTCATAGCCGCTTTTATTTTACATAAATCAATTAATTTCCAAAATAATTTTACCTGTGTTTTTATTCTCTTCCATGTACTTGTGAGCCGAAGCAGCATCTTCCCAGTTAAATACTTTATCTATTACAGGTTTCAATTTACTTTTACTGAATTTTTCTAATGCGAATTTGCCGAATTCATTAGTCAATTTAATTTGATAGTCGAGAGACCTCGAACGCAGGGTTGATCCGATAATCGACAATCTTTTTGAAAGAATTTTTCTTAAATCGAATTGATCAACAATACCTCCGCCAAGCGAAGCCAAAATAATTAGTCTTCCGTCTTCATGCAGACATTCTATATTATGTTTAAAATATGGACCTAAAATAAAATCAATTATTATATTTACTCCTTTATTACCGGTGTAATTTAAAACTTCATCCTTAAAAGAATAACTTTTGTAATCGATTGTTTTATCAGCACCTAACTCCGAACAAATTTTATGTTTTTCTTTTGATGATGTAATAATAACATGTGCTTGCATTTCTTTAGCCAATTGAATTGCTGCTGTTCCAACGCCGCTGCCGCCTGCATGAACTAAAACATTTTGTCCCTTTTCAATTTTACCGTACCAAAATAAAGATTGATAAGCCGTCAAAAAGACTTCCGGTATTGCTGCCGCTTCAAAAAAGTTTAAGCTGTTGGGAATCGGCATTGCCATATTTTCATTTATTACTGCGAACTCAGCATAGCCGCCGCCGGGAATTAATCCGAATACTTTTTCCCCCGTTTTCCATTTTGTGATTGCGTTTCCAACTTCGGAAACTGTTCCGGCAATTTCCAAACCTAAGATAGGGCTGGCCCCTATGGGAGGAGGATATTTCCCTCTTCGCTGCAAAGTGTCTGCACGGTTAATTCCTGCCGCCTCAACTTTTACAAGTATTTCATTACTGGCCGGTACCGGCTGTTTAATTTCGCCTATTTTTAGTACTTCAGGCTCACCAGGGTTGTCAAAAACTATAGCACGCATATATATATTCTCCGGCACTTTATTGGTTTGTTAATAATTGTTTAAAAATAATCATTAATAATTTAGTAACTATTTTATATTATGTTTTGATAAACTTAACATTAATGCAAATCTTTAAAAACAAGACATTATATTTGTTCAAATAAAAGAAAAAAGATCATGACAAGTATCGACAAAACATTCTGCGATAAAGCATTAAATTATTTTATAAATTTAAAAACTCAGAAGAATCTGCCTTCCGGGATAAATATTATGAACCCTTATATTAATATTGAAACGAAGAATGTAACTAAAAAATTCTTTACAAAGTATTTTAAAGATGATAAGAAAAGAATATTAGCTTTTGGAATAAACCCGGGAAGATTCGGCGGCGGAGTTACCGGTATTTCTTTTACCGATCCCGTTGCTCTTAAAAATTTTTGCGGAATTGAAAATAAGTTTGAGAAGAGAAAAGAGCTTTCAAGCGAGTTTATATATTTGTTTATATCGAAATACGGCGGAGCAGCTAAGTTTTATTCAAAATATTTTCTTAGTGCTCTTTATCCGCTGGCTTTAATAAGAGACGGTAAAAATTATAATTTTTATGATGATAAAAAGATTTTTAAATTACTAAAGCCTGCAATTGTTAATTCAATTAAAACTCATTTGGAATTCGGCTGCAGAGATGATACGGTTATTTGTTTGGGAAGAAAGAATTATTTTTATCTTGATGAGATTAATAAAAAAAATAAATTTTTTAAAAATATTAAGGTACTCGATCATCCGAGATATATAATGCAGTATAGAAGAAAGCTGCTTCGGCGGTATTTGGATGAATATCTAAATGCTTTTAATTATTAATAAAATTTTAATTTATTGAGTTACAGTAGTTAATAAATCATTTATAACTCCGTAAGCAGTATCATAAAGATCAGGTTTTTCTTGTACAATCGTTAACGGATGCATCAGGTCTGTTTCCACTCTTAATATTGAACCCGACCCGTTTACCGTGGAAAATAAATGGTCCGCAGGGACTTCTTCTACCGATACTCGCGTGCACAGTTTTTTGTTTTTATACCATGCCCTGCAGACGAGTTTAAGCTTATACCCTCTCTCCACAGCATTTTCTATCTGGTTAAATGTTACATCTTTTATTCCTTCTCTTTCAACATCAAACGGAGTAATTGAAGCGTTCATAAGATTATTTGCCAGTACCGTAATCTTGGCGGCTGCGTCCCAGCCGTCAATATCATAATCAGAATTAGCTTCGGCAAAGCCCATACTCTGAGCTTTCTTAATTAAATTTTCAATAGTATTACCGTCTTCCATGTTAGTAAGAATAAAATTTGTGGTTGAATTCAAAATTCCCGAAACTTCAGTAATTCTGCACCCTTTAAGATCATTCCTAAATAAATTAAAAACAGGTGCTCCATCCATTACGGCGGATTCATATAAAAATTTACAATTGTTTTTATTTGCTAATCCGGTTAATTCATTATATGCAAATGCAGCCGGACCTTTATTAGCGGTTACCACATTTTTTCCGCGCTTTAATGCTTCACGAACAAAATTAATTGAAGTTCCGCTCTTGTCATTTATTGAAAGTGTAGACAGCTCTATTAGGGTATCGTAATTAAGTTTTTTTACTGCTTCAATAGCCGAGAGTTTTGAATAGTCCTGATGATTAGATGAAAACATTTTTCGACGTGAAAAATTTCTTAACGCATTTTTCAAATTTATTCCAGATTTATTAACAAGAGCACCATGACTTTTAGTGAATATTCCTACAAACTTAGGATCAATTCCGGAAAGATTCGGAAATTTATTTTTTTCTTTGCTGAAAATTTCTATTAACTTATATCCTACATTTCCAAAGCCGATTAAAAGAACTTTGGGCGAAGATTTTTTAGCTTTGTTCATTTTAATTTCCTTTTTGTTATTTCTTTTATGCCGGATATTAATCTTTGTACATCATCTTTAGATGCATATAAAGAAATACCTGCTCTTATTAAACCGCCTTTTTCCATAAGTCCTAAAACTTCTATTGCTCTTATTGCATAAAAATGGCCGTCCCAAACACAAATTCCTTTTTCGCCTAATAAGCTGCAGGCTTCGGATGGTTCATAATCTTTAATTGTAAATGAAACCGTCGGTGCTCTGTGCGGGTTTTCAAATGAGGGGCCGTAGAGAATTACTCCCGGAATTTTCTTTAATCCATTGTATAACATTTTAGCAAGATAGTTTTCATAGTTTCCGATTACCTGCATACCGGAATTAATTTTTGAGCGAAGATCATTTCCTTTACCGATTGAAGCAATATATTCAACAGCAGCATTAACCCCCGCAACGGCTGCATGGTTTAGCGTTCCCGTTTCAATTCTGAAAGGAGATTTTGGATCTTGGGTTCTAAGTCTGTCTGCTTGTAATTGATCCAGCAAGTTTTCGCGCGAATATAAAATTCCTACATGCGGGCCGTAAAATTTGTAAGCCGAGCATAAAAGGAAATCAACTCCTAATGATTTTACATCAATCGAAAAATGCGGGGCATAATGAACTGCATCAACTAAAAGCCAGGCGCCCACTTCATAAGTTAGTTGTCTAATTAGTTTAATATTGTTAACTGTTCCGAGAGCATTAGACGCTAAACCTACGGCGACTAATTTTGTATGTTCATTAATCTTTTTATAAAAATCATCATAGTCAAGGGTGCCGTCCTGCCTAAGAAGCACTTCTCTAACTATAATACCGTTTTCTCTTAAATTGATCCACGGTCCTCTGTTCGCTTCGTGGTCGAGCTGAGTAATTACTATTTCATCACCATTTCTTAAATGTCTTCCGATAGCTTTGCTTAAAGAAAAATTAAGTGAAGTCATGTTAGCGCCGAATGAAATACAACTGCTTTTTTCAGCATTAATAAAAGCCGCACAAGACTGTCTAGTTCTTTCAATAATATCGTCGGTTTTTTTTGAAGTAATAAAGAAACCGTGTGTATTTGCATTTGAATTCTTATAATAATTTGAAATTGCTTCAATAACTATATTTGGTACCTGGCTGCCCCCCGGACCATCCAGATATGCAAGAGGATAACCGTTATATTTATTTTTTAAAGATGGGAAATCATCTCTTCGCTTAATTATATCTTGGTATTTATTGATTCCGGTTTTTACCATTATTTACCCGTAAAATATTTTACTAAAAAATTATTAATTACTTTATTTACAAATTGAGGATTTTCAATCGGTGTCATATGCCCTGCTTCCGGTACAATTACAAATTCGGAGCTGGAAATTTTTTCGGCTGTTAATTTCATAACATCTGGGGGAGTTAATTTATCATCTTCGCCGCAAATAATAAGAGAAGGAATTTTTATATTGGAAAGAAAAGATGATGTATCGGTACGGCTTAACATAGCAATCAAACAACCTTTTACACCGGAAGGATCAAATTTCATCGATCTTTCCAGGATTTCTTTGTAAGGAATATTAATATTATTTATCGAGCTTTGTGTAAAGCAGTTCGGAATAAAGTCTCCGACAAATTTTTGAACACCTTGTGTATTTATAGTTTTTATTCCGCTTGCTCTTCTTAATTTTGCTTCATTATTATCCGCTTCGGGTTTGCTGTCGCAAATAATCAGTCCGCCGAACTTTTCCTGCATCCTCTCCATACATCTAAAAGCTATATAGCCGCCCATAGACAAACCGCACAAAACCGGCTGATCAAGTTCAAGTTCGTCAATTAAAAACTCAACGTCATCTACAAAAGATTCCATTGTAAATTGACCGTCGCCTGCAGGTGAAGATCCAAGTCCGCGAATATCGTAAGTTATACAATGAAAGCGGGATTTCAAATCTTCGACTTGCATTTGCCACATATTGTGGTCATATGGGAAGCCATGTATAAATAGAATTGCTTTATTTTTTTTGTCACCGTTTTGATAAATATAAATATTATTGTTTATTGTATGCATAGATTTTCAACCTTAATTCCCAAAGACATTAATTATTAAAATAAAAATAAGGATAATAGTATGAAAAATATATTCAAATTTACCGTAATACTGTTAATAACTCTTACAAGTCTTTCATTTGCAAAAGAAGATTCCACTCAAGTAAATACTTGGGTTCCTACTGCCGTTGCGGGATTAAATGTAAGTCAGCTTGCATTAAGCAACTGGACTCAAGGAGGAGAAAATGCATTAACATGGACATTATCCGGAAATCTTGGTTTAAAATATGTTTCCGAAGGCTGGACTTTCAGAAACGGTTTAAAGGTTGATTATGGCAGATCGAAACTTGGCGGCGGTAGTTTTCAAACCAACGATAATAATTTTTATCTCGAGTCGGTATTATCTAGAAATATCGGCTGGAAAGTTGATCCTTATGTCAGCAATATTATAAGAACGACAATAGCTCCCGGTTACTCATATGCTACTGAGACCCCTAAAGAAATTGCAAACTTTTTTGATCCGGGTTATGTTACACAAAGTTTAGGTTTTGCTTATCAAAGATTAAAAGGATTTTCAACAATGCTGGGTATTGCGGTACAAGAGGTATTCGCAAATAAATTTACACAATATACGGATGATCCGGCAACAACAAAAATTGAATCATTTAAATTTGAAACCGGACTTCAGTCGATTACTACAGGAAAATTTGTTTTAGCTGATAACCTTCTAATGACCAGCAGCCTTACACTATTTACCAGGTTTAAAAGCCTGGACGTTTGGGATGTTCGCTGGGATAACGTGATTGTTGCAAAGATTAATAATTGGCTAAATGTTAATTTTTCTTATTTATTAATTTATCAGAAAGATCAGTCCCCAACTACGCAAATGAAAGAAGGTTTACAGTTGGGCGTAGTTTACACGATTTTGTAAATTGCTGATTAAGCCGACGTTTGATTTAAAAAATTATACAATTGTGCTTGTTATTACAGATATTAAGCATAGTTTTTTTAAAATATATTTGGAAATAAACTATACCTAAAAATTTTTTAGTCAAACAGAAATTATATGAAAGTTGCATTTGTAAGTTCCGAGGTTGTACCGTATTCAAAAACAGGGGGCCTGGCAGATGTTGCCGGCGCACTGCCCAAGGCTCTTGAAAAATTAGGCTGCGAGGTTAAGCTTTTTAGTCCCAGGTATTATTCTATCGACGAATCCAAATTCGGACTTCATTATGATTGGGACTTAGGTGAAATACCAATTAAAATATCAAACCGTACAAGATCTGTTCATGTTTATAAATCGTTGCTTCCGGAGTCTTCAATTGAAGTAAATTTTATAGACTGTCCCCATTATTTTCATAGAGATCAGATTTATACCGATGGCTTTGACGAGGATGAAAGATTTATTCTTTTTTCTCGTGGAGTGATTGAAACGCTGCAAAGAGAAAAATGGGCTCCTGATATTATTCATTGCAACGATTGGCCGACGGGTTTAATTCCAATGTATTTAAATGAAAATTATGCATGGGATAAATTATTTGAGAATACGGCGTCTGTTTTTACAATTCATAATATCGGTTATCAAGGTAAATTTTCAAAAGAAACATTAAAGCACGCCGAAATTAGGAGTGAGCTTTTTTATCCGAACGGCCCGGTTGAATTTATGGGTGAAGTTTCATTTATGAAGGCAGCAATTAATTTTTCCGAAGTGATAAACACAGTGAGCAATACATATGCTAAAGAAATTTTAACCGCCGAATACGGTGAAGGTATGGATGGTGTGCTTAGCGAAAGGGAAGATGATTTATACGGTATTTTAAATGGTGTGGATTACAATGAATGGAATCCTGAAAATGATAAATTTTTACCATATCGATATTCTTTAAATAATTTGGAAAATAAAAAAAGAAATAAAGAACACGTACTTTCTAATTTTAATTTAAAGTTTGATGATAAGATTCCTTTGATCGGAATAGTATCCAGGATGGCGGTACAAAAAGGTTTTGATATTTTCGAAAAAGTTTCAAATGAGCTAATGAAACTGAATGCTCAATGGATTATTCTTGGCAGCGGCGAGGATAAATATGAAGAAATGTTTCGAAATCTTCAAAAAGCCGAGCCCGATAAGGTTGCGGTTTATATAGGCTTTAATAACGAACTTTCTCATTTAGTTGAAGCCGGAGCCGATATGTTTTTAATGCCTTCACATTACGAGCCGTGCGGATTAAATCAAATTTACAGTTTGAAATACGGAACGGTTCCGGTAGTAAGAAAAACCGGCGGCCTGGCAGACACCGTAAAAGACCGTGATGAATTTTTTATTAACGGGGAAGAAAAAGGGAATGGTTTTTCGTTTAAAAAATACAGCGGTGAAGCATTGCTTAAAACAATCAGCCATGCAGTAGAATTATTTAATAATAAAGACGTTTGGGATAAGATTCAGATAAACGGAATGAATGAAGATTTTTCCTGGGTAAATTCCGCAAAAAAATATATGGATGTTTATCATTCGGCACTTGAGAAGAGGCGCAATATAATTTAAATCTTACTAAAAAATTTATAAAGGAATTTTATTGAAAGATTTGGATTTCGATCCGTATAAATCAACTGAAGATTTCCGCAGGAACTATAGGCTACACGATCTGGCAGAAATTCATGGGAAAAATTTACTTTTACAATGGGGCTTCCGGTTTAATGAATTTGGAAAAGATAACCGGTATGAAAAAGTCTGGGAAAAAGGCAAGGATAAGCCTGATTTATTAATAGAATATAAAAATAAGCGGGCTTTTCTTGACTGGAAAGGTAAGCATAAACCGTTGTGGATAGTAAATAAAAGAGCCGTTTCAGCTTATGAAAAATGGAAAACAAAATTTAATCTCCCTGTTTTTATTTGCTTTGCTGTCTTTGACGAACACAATTCCATTATCGATTTTCATTTTGCCTGCCTTGGGAGTCATGGCTATATTGTATCAAGAAAAAAAGAATGGGATAAAAACGATATCATTGAATTTAAATCAGAATTACCTGTATTTTCTAAATCTAATATTTTAAAGTATTTGTAAGCCGATGTTATTACTTTATTTTATTTCATAAATAATTAGCCGGTTTAATGCATACCGATTTAAAAAATTCTCTAGAAAACATATTTAGAACTTCAAATTCCGCGGATGAATTATTCGATGCTTTTAGGGTAGCAATGGACCGGAAGATTAAGGATGAAGAATTTTATAAAGTGTTATTAAGAAACAGTGCGCTTTCTACGGATGAGATTTCCATGTTTGCAGGAAAAATATGTAAAGAGTTTCCGGATATTTCCTACAGTATTTTCTATTGTGTCGGTCAGCTGCTTTCCTCAATTTCAAGCTACAGCAAGCATCATGAAGAAGCATTACATTATTTCTTAAAGGCTGCCGCAAAAGTTCCCCAATCGCACGAACCTTACTTGGCAATAGCTAAAATGTACAACAGCGAGTTAAATGTGCCGAAATTTGAAGTTGTAGAACAAATAATTGCAGACGGTATTACTTTTGTAGAATATAAAAGCCTACTTTGCTTTGCTCTTTCAGAACTTTATGGCATAGTAGGCGATATCGAAAAAGAACTGAATTATCAGACTCTCGGCGAATTATATCAACGCCAAGGGAAATAATTTTTTTAATTTATTCATTGTAAAAAAAGAAAAAATAATTCAAAAACTATTAGTAGTAATACCCGATAGAAAAATAAAAGAATGTATCACCCCAGCTTATAGGATTACCAGGGAGATCTTTAACAAACAAAAAGCTTTTGCCGACAGAAAAATCTGCTGGACCAATAGGCGTATCGAATGATAAAGAAGCGCCAATTCCATGTCTTAGATCTTTGAACCTGATTTCTTCCTGTTCCGGCCATGCATAACCTAAGTCGTATCTTAATTTAAAATATGTATCAAAGAAAATTTTGAAAGGCAGTGCATATCTATATTCAAGAGATGCGAGAAATATTTGTCTTCCTCTAAATTCATTATCGCGCATACCGAAAAAAGAATTTTGACCGCCCAGTGAATATTGTTCGCTGAGAGGTAAAGTTTTATCTGCAAATCCCATCATTAATCTAGGTGAAAAAGTACTAGCTCCATCAAAAGTAAAATAACTTTTATAATCGAAATTAATATTTGTAAAACCGATATTCCCCCCTAAAATCGTTTGAGCGGATTCGTATACTCCTTTAAAATAAAAACCCGTTCTTGGATATGGATACCTGTCCTGTGTATCAATAGTAGAACTGGCACTTATACTTACAATTTTAGTTTTAGAAGGTAATATATTATATGCTGCCGCACCTGCAGGAAGGGATGCCACTTCCTGTAAAGTACGAATTTTATCCTGCTGATATTTGCCTTCAAAAATCAGGTTGCCGAAACGCTGTACTTGGGTACCTAAAGAAAGCGAAGCTCCGTAATAAATTTGTCTGTATTCACCGTTAGAAATTCTAGAAAATTTTGCTGTTGAACTTGACGGTGCATTTACATATGAATAAACATCGTTAAATTTATAAAACGCATTAATCTTATAGGTAAGGTAAGTATTAAAAATTCTATTCGATTTATGTTCAAGTACATAAGCACGATTTCTGGCACCTCCGAATAAAAGCAAACCAAGCTCAGTGCCGCTGCCGAAAAGATTTTCATCAACCAGGTCCAAACTTAGCTGAGCTTTATTTTCATTATCGGCTCTAAATCCTACTCTTAGTAAACTGGAAGCTTTTTCCCTAACGTGAATAGTTAAAATATTAATGTTGTTATGTCGATTAACCGTTAGATATATTTCATTGAATAAGCCTGTGCTTCTTAAATTGGTTAATCCTTCTCTAATTTTATCATAGTTAAAAAAGTTGCCGGTATCAATGGGGATTTCCCTTGTTATAACCGTGTTCGTTGTGTACTTATTTCCTTCAATATTAATTTTATTTATTCTGCCCTCGTCTAAAATTATATGAAGGATTCCCGTTTTACTATTGAAATCGACCTTTTGTATTTCTGCTAACGAATATCCTTGTTTTCTGTAAAGATTAATGAGCTTAATTAGTTTACTTTCAACTAATTGAGGATTGTACAGCCTGTTAACTAATGTTGACAAAACAGACCGGACCGATTGTTCACTGATTAATGTAACCCCATCAACCTTATAATTTTTGATTGTAGGATTTAATTCGGGTATTATCTTTAATGTTGAATAAGAAGGATACTGAACGATTTTTGCTTCTAAATTTTTATAAATGCCGGTTGAAAAAAGAGAATTCAAATCTTCTAAAATTTGTATATTCGAAACAGAATCTCTAGTGGAATATTTTTGAAGTAAAGGCATTTCGATTTTAGATGCGGCGCTGTCGATTAATACATTTTTAATATAATATTCTTTAACATTTAAGTTTTTACGAAAGCATGAATCGATTTGTGCTTTTATTTTATTGATCTTCGGCAGGGCGGCCTCATATCCTTTTTGAATAAGTGATTTGATATTTGAAAAATCACTAAGGCTTACATTACCGAGATCCGGTGTTATTACCGCATTTGCATCTTTTAGCTGGGATTCGTTTAGTTTCTTCATCGGTATGCTTACCACTTGATCTGCAACTTTCCAGGGAAGAGAAAGTTCTTCCTCGTTGTTTAGAGGACTGGTAGTATTTACGGCAATTACATACTGTCCTCCCAAATTTTTTGCAATTTTAACCGGAATATTTGCAACCAAACCACCGTCTACTAAAGTTAAAGAATCTATTTTAACCGGTGAAAGAAAAAAAGATACGCTTGAACTTGCCCGCATAGCTTCGCTTAACGAACCGCTTCCCAATATTACCGGGTTTCCATTAACAAGATTTGTACATACTGCCCTATATTTGCCTCTCAATTCGTTAAAACTCGAGTTTACATGGATCGGAGCTTGAAAAGTAAGAAGATTTAAAAAACCGGATATTTTTTGTCCTCCCCTTAATGACGTGGGAAGTATAGGGGTTAAGCCTTTCAGCCTTAAGGCGAAGATTGCTTTATCTTCCGTAATCTTTTGATCGACAAACAAATCTCTTCTATTGGTTTCTCTATCGGATGCAAGCAGCCTATCCCAGTTGGTATTTAAGGTAATGGAATCAATTTGATCAATGCTGTATCCGGCGGAGTATAGACCGCCGATAATACTTCCCATACTAGTTCCGGCGATAATATCGAATTTTATATGTGCATCTTTAAGAGCCTGAAGTACACCTATTTGAGCAAGACCCCGTGCACCGCCGCCGCTTAATGCTAAAGCAACATCAGGCATAGGCTCCGGTATTTTTTCCGTTAAGCCGAATGGAAGTTTTTTTATCTTATAATTAAGGGACAAAACATGGGTTGTC
Organism: uncultured Ignavibacteriaceae bacterium; assembly: GCA_964530445.1. GTDB lineage: Bacteria > Bacteroidota > Ignavibacteria > Ignavibacteriales > Ignavibacteriaceae > FEN-1297. The sequence continues at coordinate 5,015 of CAZHBJ010000030.1, read as the reverse complement.
TGTGCAAAGGATATCGAAACGAAAAAAGGTAAAATACAAAAAGCTATTTTTTTGAAGTATATCATGTATGTAAAAAAATGTATTCTGCCCGTAAACTGCAAATATTTTTACGGGCAATTAAAATACATTATTATCTGCCTTTTTTGCGCTGCTGAGTTTTTGCATTCTGCTCAGCCGCATCCATCATTCTAGCCATAAAGCCTTGCTTTTTCTTAGGATTCTTTACAGGCTGTAACTCCATACCGTCATGTTTATGATTTATATAGTACTGTTGTGCTATTGAAAATACGTTAAACATAAAATAATACAAGTTTAAACCGGCAGGGAAACTCATGAACAACAATGTTAAGAATATCGGCATTACATATACTAATGCCTTTTGTTTGGGATCTTGAACGGTCATTTTTTGCTGAAAGAAAGTTGTAACACCCATTAAAACAGCTAGACCGCTTATCTCATTAATGCCGAAGAAAGGTAATTTAAACGGCATGTGGTAAATAACATCGGGTCGTGAGAGATCTGTTATCCACCAAATGAAAGGCTGTTGTCTCAACTCAATAGCTACTTTTAAGAAATCCCAGAGAGCAATAAATATCGGCATTTGAAGAATTAACGGTAAACAGCCTCCGGCGGGATTAACACCGTATGTTGAATACAGCTTCATTGTCTCTTTATTTAACTTTTGAGAATCATCCTTATATTTTTCTTTTATCTCCGCAATTTTAGGCTGAAGGAGCTGCATCTTTTTCATTGATTGGTAGCTGGACTTGGTAAGCGGGTAAAGTACTAACTTTATAATCAATGAAAAAACAATAATTACCAAACCGTAATTGGGAATGAATGAATGCAGGAAGTTAAATAAAGGCAGCAGTACATAAACTGCAATGGGGCGTATTAAAAATTTAACAAATGTTCCGAATTCAACTATTTGTTCGAAATTATGGCCATATTTGCTAAGAATATTATAATCTGCCGGACCTATATAAATAGTAAAGTTTTTATTTTCATAATCCGTATTATTAAACGGCAATATTAACCGGATGTTATAAGATGCTCTTTCTCCGTTATTTTTATAAGCGGTTTTAGTTCCTTCCAGATAAGCACCGTCAACCTCGGAAGGATTTTGAGGTGCAATTATAGCTGCAAAATATTTATTTCTTGCTGCAACCCAGTCTACCCTGCCGTTAAAATCCTTACTAACCTTTTCTCCGTTTTTGCTTGCCTGAATTTCAACATGATCGCCTCCGTAGAAAACACTTGCGTTTGAGTATAATGCTTCGTCGACCGAATTTTCTTCTACAAAACGAAGACCTCTTTCCCATACCAGGTCCACATCGTTGTTGCTTATAAGGTTCTGCATGCCGACCAACTTTAAATCGCATTTCATACTGTATTTATTACCGTAAAAGATGTATTGTTTTTCGATATATCTTTTAGCGTCCACACTAAACCGGAACGAAACAATCAGAGAATCTTTTCCTCTAAGCTTGTAATAATATTGTTTTGCATCGGAAGCAAAATAAAGATGAGATGTATTTACAGCCTTTCCGTCGGCTGAAACAAAAGATAAATCAGGCCCGCCGCCGCCGTGAGGGTAATCGATTAATTGTACTTGATTCTTATAAAAATTTTTATTGCCTTTTGTTTTAACGGAATACCAGTTTTTATACTTTTTTAAGAAATATCTTTTAATGTCTCCGCCTTTGGTAGATAGTTCCAGCCTTACAAGGCTGTTATCGATAGTTATAATCTGCTCTTTCCCTGGTTTAATAGTAAAATATTTACCGTACTTTAAACTATCGGGACCCTTCTTTGAAGGAGTAATTTCGTTTTTTGTTTTTTGAACCTTGGCCGGAGGTATTTTTGTGTTGTTTTTTTTAAGTGAAGTATCTTTGACAACCTGTGTAGTATCGACAGGTTTTGTTTGCTGCTTAACTGGCTCGGGAGAATTAAGGTAGAGCCAAAGTACTAAAATTGCGCCTATTATTATAAAAGCTATTGTAGTTTGTCTGTCCATCTATATTCCATTATTCAACGGGGTCATATCCCCCTTTATTAAAAGGATTACATCTTAAAATTCTCCAAACCGCCTTGGCTCCGCCTTTAAATACACCATATTTAGTAAAAGCCTGCACAGCATATTCGGAACATGTGGGATAGAATCTGCAGGACGGCGGAAAAAGAGGAGAAATTAATTTTTGATACAATTTTATTATGAAAACAAAAAGTTTCCTCATTACAAAAGACTTCTTAACTTTGTCATTAAATCCACCATACTTGGCATTAAATCAATCAGCATAATATTCTTGTTCTTTTTTTCGTTAAGAGAATTGGGTGAAAAAACTATCTTAAGTAAAATATTATTTTTAGAACAGATTTCAAGTAAGATTTCTTTATTTAGCCTGTAGGATTCTTTAATCAGCCGTTTAATTCTATTTCTCCAAACGGCAATTCCTAATTTTTTACCTACCGCAACCGCAATGCGCACCCCTTTGTTTTTGTCTTCCTTTTCAACTATATAAACAGCCCTAATTAACTTGCTCGACGAATAAAGAATTTTACCGGAACTAAATATTTTATCGAAATCTTTTTTGCTTTTTATTCTTTCTTTAGCTGAAAGGCCATAACGTTTCAAAGTGACTAATTCTCGTCGCTTACTGTTAGTTTTTTTCTTCCTTTTGCTCTTCTTCTAGCAAGTACTCTTCTTCCGTTTTTAGATTTCATTCTTTCTCTAAAACCGTGCTTATTTTTTCTTTTCCTATTACTAGGCTGGAAAGTCCTTTTCATACGTACTCCTTTAATCAAAAAGACTACAAAATTAAGTAATAACGAGCTAATTTACAACAGATTAATTTCTATTCAACTCCTTCCGATTACTCAAAGCAAAAGTTTTTTTATTTTTTAAAGAATTAATTTGCACTACATAAATTTAGTTCCTATTTTTTACCCGGGATAGGTGACAAAAAATAGTGTGAACAAAGTGTGGATAACTAATTTCCGTGAAAATGTTTCACAACCAAGGCTCTCCCCCAAAATTTTCTTTGAATTGAATTTTTTGTTAATAATTTAAAAAGAAGCGCCTAAACCGCTGTAAAACAATCGGTTACCGGGCGGTATTTAATGTTGGCAAGATGTTGATAAGCTTTTTAAAGCTTAATAATTAGTTTAAAATAATAACATTTTGATAATTTTCTAAAATTTCTAATGTTGATAAGTATTTATGAAAGATTCTCTATTTGTTGAGGGACGATCTGTTCAAGAACCGGTTACTATTTGGAGAGAGTGCCTTAAAACCATAAAAGAAAACGTAACATTAATGACCTATAATACATGGTTTGTTCCTATCAAACCGGTAGGTCTTGAAAATTCCACTCTAAAAGTTCAGCTTCCCAGTCAATTTTTTTGGGAATGGATTGACGAACATTATAATACTTTGATAAATAAAACAATTCACGAAGTTCTGGGAATTGATGCAAAACTTGCATACGTAATTTCTGAAGAAAAAGAAGTTGAAGAAAAAGATATTCCTCCGCAGACCGAACCTGCTGCCGTACAAGAAAATGATTCAGTTCCGACAAAACCGCAGCAAGAATTTGAATCATTTCTCAATCCTAGATATACATTTGATAACTTTATTAAGGGGGAAGGAAATCAACTAGCCAGAGCAGCTGCCGGTGCCATAAGCGATAATCCGGGCGGAACATCTTTTAATCCTTTATTTGTTTACGGGGGAGTTGGGCTGGGCAAAACCCATTTGATTCAGGCAATAGGAAATAAAATTCAGCAGAACCTGCCTGAGAAAAAAGTTATTTACCTTTCGTCGGATATTTTTACCGTTGAATTTGTCGAAGCAATTCAATCCAATAAGGTTAATGAATTTTCCGGCTTTTACAGAAAAATGGATGTATTAATTATTGATGATATTCAATTTTTAATTGGTAAAGAAAAAACTCAGGATTTGTTTTTCCATATCTTTAATACACTTCACCAGTCTAGGAAGCAAATAATACTTTCCAGCGATAAACCCCCGAAAGACCTTAAGGGATTGGATGAAAGACTAATTTCAAGATTCCAATGGGGATTAACTGCAGATATTCAGCCGCCTGATCTTGAGACAAGAATTGCCATTCTAAAACGTAAATCGGAAGATTACGGAATGGAAATTTCGAATGAAATTTTGGAATATATTGCAAATAATATAACTTCAAACATAAGGGAACTGGAAGGCTGCTTAATTAAGCTCCTTGCAAATGCATCATTAAATTCAAAAGAGATCAATCTTGATTTGGCAAAGAAAACCGTAAAAGAAATTGCAACCGATAGAAAAGTAATTATAAATATAGAAAGCATCACTAAAGTTATCTGCGATTACTTTAAGATAGATGAAAATAAAATAAGGGATAAAACAAGAAAAAAAGAAATTGTGCTTGCCAGGCAGATTGCAATGTATCTTTCAAAGGAGATGACTAAATCTTCTTTAAAAACGATAGGTCTGCACTTCGGCGGAAGAGACCATTCAACGGTAATTCATGCATGTACTGCAATAGAATCTTCTAAAGATTCCGATACGAAATTAAAGGATACAATCGATACACTTCGGAATACCATCGAATTAACCTGTTCCTAAGATTCGTGCTACGAAAAAACTTCCTCCAAAGTGAGTAATTAATTTGTATATTAAAGTCATATTTTTAATTTTATATTCATTATAAATAAAAAGGGCAAAAAAAGACGGGGAACGTCTCGGTATCTTAAAAACTTAAACGAATTATCTTTGCTTTATTATTACTTTTAAATAATCGAAAAGACTAGTAAGAAAGCTTAAAATATTTTAAAGCCGATACTTTGTTAAAATTAAATTGTTTATGATTAAAACAGAAATTAAATACGGAATTATTACCGGACTAATAATTTGTTTCTGGCAGTTATCCGAATTTTTATTAGGCTTTCATACAAATAAAATGAATATCGGTGAATATACAACTTATTTTGTTGTAGTAATTCCTATCATAACG